>JAQURL010000005.1 GCA_028715625.1 Candidatus Margulisiibacteriota bacterium
GGTTTTTCGCATTTAAAAATGGCCTGGTACGGAATATCCTGCAATGGAGATATACAGTGGTATCCAATAACTTCGAATTATATCAGTGCTGATGCTTATAATGTAGACTGGTTTATATCGTATGATGCATTAGTAAGCGCCACAAATGATATTTATGTAAAGGTTGAGGATTTCGCCAACTGGGTTATAACGAGTCCTGTATTATTCCAGGTTTTAAAAGATGATGTACCTCCTTCCTATAATTTATTAGAAACAATAGATACAGAACGCTGGTATGGTAAAAAACAGGATTGGTTCGATAATTTTCCAGTAGTACTTTATGACTGGGGCGGATCTTTACTGAATGATATATATTATATGGTTTCCTATAATAATAATGGAATTACAGGCCAAACCAACTGGTTTCTGGTTACAAAAAACGCAAGGGTAGTAACCTTCAATGCTCCATTAATAATAAACTGGGAAGCACTGACCAACGGTTATAACGATATTATTATTTCCATGAATGATCATGCGTTAAACCAAACCACAGGAAAACTTTACACAATAAAAAAGGACACAGAATATCCTACATATAATAACAATATTAATAGCAATGATGTGCTCTATACATACTGGTATAGGGAGCAGCCTATAAATCTGACCGTTCAACTTGATACAAGTTTTTATGATTATAACTATTCTCTATTAAAATATGCGGATTATGTAATTATTAAGGATGGTTCGGACCCGATTAAGAATAATATATTCAATGTTACGACTTCGAATTACACAAAAAGAAAAAGTGTAGCCTGGAACAGTATGCAGGAGGGTACAAACAACGTTTTTATTAATTTTAGTGACAACGCGGAAAATGTTGTTACAGTCGGGCCGATTTTTATGATTAAGCGGGATACTTATCCGCCGTCATTGAATTTTTATGTGTCAACGCAAACCATCGATATCTGGTATAATACACCACCCCCGTGGTTCACAGGATTAACCGCGAATATTTTTGATATAGGAAATTCAGGGCTTAAAGATTTATTTTACAAAGCGAAATTAAATAATCAGACCGAATACTTGTCTCCCGAAGCTATTTCCAGGGATTTACATGAGGTAGCAGGTCTGTCGATCTCTTTGAATATGGCCTGGGATAATATATGGAACGGTACCAGCAATATTTATGTAAGAGTAAGAGATAATGCTTCGGTATTAATTGATCAGACGATTAATACCGACAATAACAATACGGTTGAACAGTCATTTGTTTTGAAAAAAGATATTATTTCTCCATCCATTATTGTGAGTTCGGCTTTCCAAAGCGATGATTCGAAGTTTTTAATATGGTACAGGATGCCCCCTGATTGGCTGACAACGATAGACATCCATTTTCATGATAGCGGATACTCTGATCTGCAGGAACTACAGTTCGGTGTAAGTTATAACAATTTGATGCACTGGTATGACATAACTGATAATAAAAGCCTGGGGATGTCGGATTTTCTTAACAATTGGCCTATTTCCTGGAATTATCTGGGAGATTGTCTGAATGAGATATATATTTCTGTTAATGACAGGGCAAATAACGTCACCAGAATAAGCCCGGCATTTTCTATAAGAAAAGATACAATTGTCCCTACATTTTCCAATGTTGAAGGGCAGGACTTGAATTCGACCAAGTTTACCAAATGGTATAAACAATTTGACCCAAGCTGGATGGCTACAGTAAACGTGGATTTCTTTGATCAGGGCGGCTCTCATTTAGCCATGATGACTTATATCGTCAGCTGGAACGGTAATAGCACTTATAATCAGGTTGTGATCTCAAACGGGACCGGATTAGGGCTGGACAGCTACAGGAATAACTGGGTTATAAGCTGGTCTATGCTGAGTAACGGCACAAATGATATTTATTTAAATCTAAATGACTTGGCCACGAATGTAACAACCAGCAGACTGTTTTATATCAAGAAAGATGAAATTGCTCCTACTCTTAAAATAAATGAAAACCCGGATGATCCCAAATTTAAAATATGGTACAACACAACACAATCCTGGCTAGAAGCCATCAATACAATCAATATCGGATTTGAAGATCTGGGCAGCTCCAATCTGAATATTATCCAGTATGGTGTATCATGGAACAATCAGCCGGTTGTCTGGTATGACATTGTGAGCAATATAGATACGGCAAATTATTATTCACCATGGACATTAAGCTGGAATAACCTCATCTGCGGCACTAACGATATTATTATTTCCATGAATGATCATGCCCTCAATAGAACAAAATCTTCCGTGTTGTTTAGTATATATAAGGATAATGTTTATCCTTCATATAATAGCTCTGTATCGGCAGATTTTACGCAGTGGTATCCAACAACACCATCCTGGCTTGCCGCGGTGAATATCAAATTTTCCGATACAGGAAGTTCCAATTTGAAAGATATGAATTACGGTATTTATAATCATACGTTGTCAACAATAAACTGGACATCAATTACCAAAAATTACGGAGGATCAAATTTTCAGAAGACCTGGCAACTCTATTGGGATACCTTAAGTTGCGGGACCAACAGCGTATTTGTATCATTTAACGATTTTGCCAATAATAACGTATTTTCCGAGGTTTTTTATGTTAAAAAAGATGATATAGCTCCACGTTTTGAAAACCGTGAAACCTCCGATATGTCGGTTTATCCAATCTGGTATAACAAAGAAAGCAGGGTTCCCTGGCTGCAGCATATTGATGTCCGGTTCAGCGATGAAGGCAGTTCGAACTTAAGGACTTTATATTATGGAGTAGCCAATAATGGTGAACTTAAAGCATGGTATGTGATAACTCAGGATTTATGTACTGTTTCATACAATGACACCTGGAAGATTAGTTGGGACTCACTATATGAAGGAACCAATAATATCTATGTGAAAGCTTATGACTGGGCGCAAAATGAAGTCAGCGGGTTTGTCTTTTATGTACTGAAAGATACTGAGAACCCAGTGTTCATGGACCTGGAAGACTTGGCTCATACAAAATATTCTTCCTGGCACAATAATACCTGGTTTAATCTAAACCCCACAACATTTAATTTTACGAATGTGATTTTTAACGACTATGGTTATTCAAATATCACCACGATTAGTTACTTAATATATGTAACCCAGAACCTGATAAATACATCAGTTATTACCACTAATTTCTTAAAACCAACGTATAATATACCCTGGGCTGTTAATTGGGGCCTGCTTACCAATAACGTGAACGATATAGTAGCTGTGATAATGGACAGGGCTACTAATGTCACTACCACCAGTGTATTATTTTCAATCAGGAAAGATATTGTTTCTCCATCGTATCAGATCAATGAAGTTAATGTGGACACACATAACTGGCACAATACAGCTCCGGACAATCTCAACAATATTGACATAGACTTTTCGGACAGTGGAGGGGCAAGATTGAAAGCACTGCATTATGTTGTCTCAAATAATCAAACGTTAACCGAATGCCCCATAGTAATTAACGATGTTAATAGTGACACTTATACCAATCTCTGGAGCATAGATTGGACGGCTCTGACAAATGGTATTAACGAGATTTTTCTCTCTTTTAATGACTATGCGGAGAACAAAATTATCAGCCCCAAAATACTGTCAATAAAAAAAGATATTATTTATCCCACGATTGTTTCTTTAATTAATTCTACAGACGCAATATTTAAACCATGGTACGGATTGCGTCCGGAACCTTATGTTTTCGATGCGTTAACAGTAAATTTTTACGATCAGGGAGGCTCGCATCTGGATAAAGTTTATTATCTTATATCTTCAGATACCGGCGTAAGAGAAATTCCTATATCGATAAATATCATCAGTGACAATTACACCAAACCTTTCAGCATAGACTGGAGCCAACTATATGACGCTACAAATGATATCTATGTGCAGGCGATTGATAATGCTACTAATAAAACCGTATCTGTGAAGTTATTTTCAATTCGAAAGGATACTGTGCCTCCTACAGTAAACAATCTGGTAACTCCTGATTTATGCAGTAAATGGTACAAAGCCCCGGCTGCGTGGATGAACTCGGTCAATGTCTGGTTCGATGATATGCAAGCTTCTGGTGTAAAAGATATTTATTACGGTGTTTCTTTTAATAATAAAACAGTCTGGAGAGCTATTTCCCTGAACGTTAATCAGCTTACATTTACCCGGAATTGGTCTATTGACTGGACGTTGATAACTAACGGTATAAATGAAATTTATATCTCAATAAACGATATGGTAAATAATTCTGCCAACTATTATCTTTTTAATATAAAAAGGGACAGCTTGACCCCGAATATGAAGTTAAATTTGTCTCCGACCGATACTGCTTTTATAGAATGGCACTCTCAGGCGTCGGCTACATTTAATAATATGGATATAGATTTCTTTGATGTGGGCAGTTCCAATCTGGGTGTTGTACAATACATTGTTCAGAACGGCGCTTATAAAAAGACCGTAACCATAACAGGCAATGTTATTCCGCTTGATCAGAATGATTATCAGAATATCTGGGCTATTTCCTGGAACATACTGACAAATGGAGTGAACGAGATTTATTTGTCCGTAAACGATATTGCCGGTAATCAGCTGGTAACCGGGCCGATATATTATGTAAAGAAAGATACAATTATTCCCACAATTAATGTGGATTCAAGTAATTTTACAGGTACTTATTTTTCAACATGGAGAAATCATCCCGAGGTTGTATATAATGACATTCCGGTACCTTTTAGTGATTACCTTTATTCACATTTAAATGTTGCCGCATATTCAGTATCAGTAAACGGTAAGATTTGGGCAACAACCGCTATTACGGGACTTACTTCTGGTGATCCAAGCTATCCAGGCGGCTGGCAAATTGATTGGTTAGATCTTGATAACGGAACAAACGATATTTATATTATTGTTACTGATAACGCCGGTAACGCCTCCAGTTCTTATGTCTGTCATATTCTGAAAGACATTATTTTACCGGATTTTGTGGACAACATGTCTGCCCATGACAGTGATTTTATCAAATGGTACAATACTACCCCCTCATTTTTGCCGATGGATATTGATTTTATTGACTACGGTGGTTCACAACTTAAAGCAGTGTCTTATCTGGTTTCCAATAACGGATATTATAAAGCTGTGCTGATATCACAGAATATTAATGTTACTACCTATGATATAAACTGGAAAATAGATTTTTGGGCGGACCTGATCAACGGCACAAACGATATTTGCATACTGGCTACGGATAACGCAAACAATACTACCAATAAATTGGCCAGGTCCATTTATAAAGATATAACTCCCCCGAATTATCATTATAACGGTTCCAATGGCAGCGACTATGATCGCTGGTATAATCGTCCTCCCACTGCATTGCTAACAATAAAGGACCTGGAAGTTACCGATAACGGGTACTCCAATCTGGACACACTGTCCTGGAGTTTTCTGAATTCTGTAACATCCAACACATATTTTCTGGCAAACAATATTAATCAATCGTCATACTCCACAACTTTTGATGTTGATTTTAATCTTCTGGTCAACGGCACCAATAATATTTTTATTTCGATGAGCGATCATGCTACAAATAAAGTAACCTTAAATGTTTTTCACATTTATAAAGATGATATTACGCCTTCTTTTGTGGTCACTTCTGCAATATATTTCCAGCAGTGGCTTACAAAAGACCCCGGTTGGTTATCCACAAAATTTATCAGTTTTTATGATACGGGATACTCCAATCTGGCAACAATTCAGATATCACTGGTTACCTTTAATTCAACTGTTACAACATCCTGGTTCCTGAATACAACCAATTACCAGTCTACAATTAATCCGACAATCAATTACAACAATTATCTGAACTGGTCAAACCTGCCCTGCGGAACAAATAATATTTATGTTTCAGTTTGGGACAGGGCTGGAAATTTAACAACAAATTTGGCGTTGTATATTAAAAAAGATATCTATACACCAACAATAAAAAGCAGTGAAAATTACACTGATATGCAGCATTCCTGGTATGATGAAAAATATACAATTTGGCATAATCAGAAACCTTTTACATCCGGTACACCAGGAGATTATTATTATCAGGATTTAAATATAATTGTGGGGGATACCGGTTATTCTTTATTGGATGATCTGGAGATGTTTGTATTGACTAACGGACAAACAACCTCTTCAATTTTAGCTTCTCAGCTTAACACAAGTCTGGTTAATCAGGTAACGATACCCTGGGAGACTTTAACCAACGGAGTAAATTATATATATTTCAGGGCTAGTGATAACGCGGGCTGGGTTACGGAAAGCCCGGTATATTTACAAATTAAGGTTGACACCATATCGCCCTCATATACAGTTGTCACTCCCGGTTTCGGTATTAAGGGGTTCAATGACTGGCATAGAGTAACACCTTCATGGTTGAACCAGGGGAATCTCACTGCACATGATGAAGGATACTCTAATCTCAATCAAATTTATTATCAGATATATAGCGAACAGGATCATTCAACCGGCAGCTGGGTAACAGTTGTTAGCGGCTATAATAGTCCTGACTGGACAACAGGCCTTCCTGTGGGCTGGAGTTCTTTGATGTGCGGAACAAATAACATTTATGTAAAAGTTCTTGATGCTGCTACCAATCAAACAGCTGGTTTTGCTTTCAAGGTACTGAAGGATGACATCCCGCCCTCAATTAATATAGGTGATATCGACAGCTATGATACACAGACCTGGTACAGGACAGGCCCTGGTTTCCTGCAAAATATAAATGTTTCATTTAACGATGTCGGAAGTTCCAATATAAATGCCATAGCTTATGGTGTGTTAAACAAAGCGTCGCAGCAATGGTTTAATCTAACCAGAGATGCTTCCATACTAACTTTTGGCTATTGGACTCTTCCCTGGAACAATTTAAAAGAGGGTACCAATGATATAAGAGTTATTATTTCGGATAATGCCGGATCTGTAGTTTCTTTGTCTTTATTTTCGGTTTTAAAAGATATCACTTCCCCATCATTTGTAGCGGTAGAAAATGCCGGATATGAGCTGGGCCTGAACGACTGGCACAAAGTAGCACCGGCCTGGCTGACCCATGTAAGTATAAATTGTTATGACACAGGGTCTTCAAACATAAACAATGTTTCATATAATGTTGTTCACCTTGATAACAACAGCAGTTCAGGCTGGTTGGGTGTGACCAGCAATTATTTGAAGGCCAGCTATCTGTCCGGGGTTTCAATTGACTGGAATGCCCTGCATAATGGCAGCAACGACGTGTATATATACATTGATGACCGGGCAAAAAATTCCACACAAAATTTTGTTTTTTCGTTTTTAAAAGATACTATTGCTCCAACTTACGCTGTGGGAAATATTTCAGCCTTTCAAAGCGGCCAATGGTATAATGCTCCTCCTGCGCAATTAATTAGTGTGGCCGTATCCTTTAGCGATTCGGGAAGTTCCAATATTAACGGTATTCAGTATGGTATAAGTATAAATAATATTGTCAATTGGAATTGGCTGACAAAAGACAATAATGTGGTCACCTACAAGTCAGGCTGGGCAGTGAGTTGGAATATGCTTACAGACGGGTTTAACGATATTTTGGTCAAAATAAGCGACAATGCGCGCTGGCAGGTTCAGAGCCCTGTTCTATTTCGGGTGCTTAAAGATACCATAATACCTTCATTCTCTGTTGCTGTCAGTCCGGTTAATTATAATCGCTGGTATAATGAAAAACCGGCCTGGATGAGCAGTATTCAAACAAATTTTTCAGACCTGGGCGGTTCCCAGTTGATGAAACTTGTGTACAAGATTGTCACTCCTGAAGGACATATTGACCGTATAATAAGTAATGATAATAACGCAAGCAACTATACCACATATTTAAATTTTGACTGGGCAGATCTGAGCAATGGCACTAACAATATTCTGATAAGCGCTAATGATCATGCCACTAACGTGACCGCTAACAACGCTTTTTATGTGCTTAAAGATGTGATAAAACCAGAGTTTCACATAACAGAGTCTCTATTACCGTTATATACAGCGGCTACCAGTCCGAATGTTATTGATTTTTTGAAAAGTATACCTGTAACCTTCAACGATGACGGAGGTTCAGGCCTGGCTACGATTTGTGTGGGTATAACCTATAATGCTCAGGATGGAAGTGTAAAAAAGACCTGGCTGAATGTAATATTCGGTGTAGGGGAAAGCGTATATACCAAGAAATGGTCTATACGTCTGCAGGATTTATACAGCGGTATAAATACCCTATCAATAGTGGTATCTGACCGGGCAGGCAACACAGTGGACAGCGGATTTTTGTGCGCTGTGGAAAAAATACTTACAGGAGATACTTTAAGCTATAACTATGTGGAAGGTGAATGTCCGGTCTGGGAAAACAGATTTTCCGAGACAACTCCCTGGTACAGCCAGGCTCCGGCCTGGATGTCGCAAATAGATTTGCGTTTTTATGATTTGTCCGGAGTATATGAACTACAGCAGATATATTATGGCGTTAGCAATAATCCGCATATGGATTGGCATCAAATAGCAGATTTGTCATCGCAGCGTCTTAGAGAATATAATCAGCCCTGGGCAATAGATTTCCAGACATTATATGAGGGTTATAATGAAATCTGGGTATCTTTTAATAACAATAATACGGACCCGAGTTTCAACAAGCTGGTTTCCAGTACCTATATGGTGATCAAAAAAGATACACAACCCCCTGCATTAGAAGGCGTGATGATAGATTCGGTAAATGTTTACAACGCCCTGCCGATGTGGCTGCAACCATACACGTTTACGGTAGTCAGCGACAATTATTCTCTCGTAAAAACAGTACGATACGGAATTATGTATGACGATGACTACTCTGAGGAAATGGGAACATCTATAAACTGGAGGCCGTTGACCGACAATATTAGCAAAGCTATTTTTCGCCCCACAATAAATATCAGTTGGGATGATTTGAAGGAAACCTGGAACTACATATGTATTTATACAGAAGATCATGCCCAACCCATTAATGCTTCGCAACCTATCGCTATTTTAGTAGGCAGGGATACTATGCCACCTAAAGCGCTGGTTTTTCCAAACGGTTATAAACAGGTTATTACCAGCCGTCAGGCCGATTCGGTTGTAATTACCTGGGATGACCCGGGTGATGTGGGAATAGCCGGAGTGTCTTATTTTTGTTATGTCTGGACCAATGATCCAACTTCTACAAATTATGGTATTGATAACAGACTGCCGAATACTGAGGCGGGACGACAATATATCGCCAGCGCAATCGGATTACCTGAGGATTTGTATTACTTTAAAGTATGCGCCATGGATAAAGCAGGAAATACCGGTAATTGGGTTATCGCCATGACCTATATATACGACACCAGGGCTCCTGCCTTGCATATATCAAATAGTGATATAGGTTATGGTATGAATAATAACATAGCCAAGCTGGATGATGGCCTTAATATGGGCATAACAGGACTTTATGATGTGGGCCGCGCCGGGATCAGCTATAACATGGTTTTATTAAATAAAGGAGACTGGCAAGATCCGATTGGGGATTCACATACGCATATCACTACCAATATATCCCGTTTCTCCTGGGATAAGGATACAGGGGGCAGTACAGAATGGGGTATTTCCGATAATGACGATCGAAACGCCAACATGTTCTACTGGATGTATAGAGCCTATGACAGGGCAGGTAATACAACAACAGATTATAGAAAGCTGGATAGTTTCAGAATTGATAAATTGCCACCGAATTTGAATTATTCCTATTCGGAATATGTAATTAATAGCGTTCCCTATAATGTAAGCAATATTAATGGCCAATGGACGTCGAAAAATCAATTTAGTTTTATAGCCCATACTAACGTACAGGACCAGGAAGAACCTTATTCCGCGGGATTCGCCTATTTTGGTGCCAGTTTTGGACAAAACAGTAATCCTGACGCATCTACAAATAATTTTTGGGAAGGCAGTTACTTAAGCGGCATGAACCTGACGAACAGCCGCAACATGTATTTCAGTACACCTGTACTAGAAAAAAAAGAAACAGGAATACAATATTACCTGGCTCTCAGGGCCAAAGACACTGTCGGGAACACTACTAATTGGCAACCTGTCGTTAATTTTTATTATGACGGGTTTGAGCCTGGCAATCCCAGAGACTTCAGGCTGAATGATGGTGTCGGTTATTCCAGTTCGAACGTGCTTACTTTTTCCTGGGTAGAAGCACTAGACAGAGGTGGATCAGGTATAAAACGGTACCTGTTCAAATATTTTGGAGTTGACGCTACAGGAGCGGTGGTAACATCTTCAGGGACTATAGTGATCCCGACAACTAACGGAACAGGAGTGCCTGGTTCTATGGTTTATACGTATGTAATTAATGTAAGCGCAGGCCTGGCTAATGAATATACTTATTATGGAGTGATAGCAGCTGAAGATAATGTAGGCTGGAATAGCACCAAGAAGTATACATCGGATTTTATGTCTTACGGATTGATGAGTAATACTGTATTAATGGACAATTTTAAACCCGACCAACCCAGAAATCCGAGAGTGCTTACCAAAACCGGTACTGACGCAACCTGGTCCTGGGGTATGCCTAAAGATAATGTAGCCGGAAAAACAGCCGGTTCAGGCATTGCCAATTACGAAGTAGTAACATATTGGTGGGATCCGGATACTAATGGGCCAGCGCCGGAAGACATGTTGCCAATTGACGCTGAGGCCATAGGCAGTACCATTAGTATGACCGAACCGACATTTGTTTATCCATTACCCGGGGATTTTACGTTTATCGCCTATGTGCGGGCAATAGACAAGGTTGGCAATGCCGGAGACTGGAAAAAGATAAGGGACCAGATAATAGATGACACTCCTCCTGAGAACCCGCCCTTGGCTAATAGTTCCAATATTACTTTATACTCCGTTTTTGCTAACGATGGTATCGGATCATATGTTAAAGTTAAACCGTATACCCAGGGAAATGTGAACAAATTTCATTTTATCTGGATGCCCGGACAGGATGATACTATCGGGATTAAAGGCTATGATGTAGCTTGGAAACAAGCAGGTCAATCTCCTGATTCCGGTTATACATTTACAACCAACAGGGTCACCTCATTCAGCATACCTGTAAATTCTGCACCACCGATTGTGACCTATAATTTATGGCTAAGAGCATCAGATTATTACAATAATACAGCCAATTGGCAGCTTAGCTTTGTTTATGGTTATCAGGGACCTCCTACGGAGCTAAAAGATATTCGACCGGCAGACCCTAAGTTTGTTACACCTCTTTTTATAAACCAGGATTACGTTACACAAACCGGATATCAGGCCAAGGTTAGTATAAATAATGGGGTTAATCTGGCAAGTTCAGAGAATTTTAACGTTCGTATCTATAAGGCTTACTTAAATGCTCTTATAACAATAAATGCAAATGGAGAAAGTCTGGAGATTTTAGCTACCAAACAAGCAGTAATTACTTTAAATAATCTTGAACCTAATTATCAATATTTCGTTAAATACAGGATAAAAAACGGTGACGGATCGTATTCTGCTTTTAGTAACGGGACAGAGTACCTGTTTATAGATACTCTTACACCTTCCGCTGTGCAGGATATAATGATCGCTGACGGTGAAGATTATGTAACTCAAGATACCGCGCAGGTCTGTTTTTATCCGGTCAGAGACGCTAAAGATGATAATGACAGTTACGCCGGTAGTGGTATAGATCATTATGAAGCCAGGGTATATTATTATACCGGGCCAAATGATCCCGGTACCACAAGTACAAGTATTCTAACAAATCCCAGTTATATTAAAAATAAAGGAATAGTATTGACTTTAAGCCATCCCGGAGGCGGTGTCTTAAAGGACGGATATAAATATGAAGTTAGAGTAAGAGCAGTGGACAGGGCAGGAAATTATGGTGACTGGAGCAATACCAGCAACTGGGTGATAATTGATAAAACCCCTCCACCCAAAATAGATCGTAGCATGATTAACATCTCAAACCAGCAAAATGTAGCGCATGATTTTTATACCGATAAATATATGTATATGTGGTCGTGGGGGGATAAGGGGGACGGGAATCCACCTGCCCCGGCCACATTCAACAGCGGTATACAACAATATCAGGTTTACTATGGATATACTAACGATCCGTCCAATTTAGGTCCAAATGATATATTGGCAACCCAGGTAGGCAATCTGAGAGTTGAGTGGGCCGGGTATAATATGTTCCATAAGACCAATAATAATATTAACGGCTGGCGAATAAATACTACCAGTGGAGGTTATCCGGGCGATATAAAATATTTCAAAGTAAGGGTCCAGGACTGGGCAGGCAACTGGTCTGTCTGGAGTGACCCATATATTACCAAAGTCGATTATTTCGCGCCGACTAATCCGCTTATTGTAAGTCCGGTAAGCAACGTAATTACAAAAAATATGAACTTCGCAATTTCGTGGCAGGCAGCAACCGATATAGGTAGTACCAGCAATATCGTTTACCGTGTAATTTTGTATGATCGGGATGGTGTGGCAAAATATAACGATGAATCAACCTGGTCAGCACAAACCCAAAAAACTTTTGACCTTACATCAAATATGAATGGTGGTCTGGAACAATATTTTTATGCTAAAGTACTTGCTAAAGATGAATTCGGGCATGAATCAGCTCAGAATGAGTATTTTAATAATAATTCCAGTAAAAGGCTGGATGCTGATTTATACACCAACTGGTGGATAATAGATAGCAGAAATCCCGGACAGCCTTTATCTCCGGTAGTGAGAAACACCTGGGTAGCGCCATATAATACAGAAGGAAATATTGTCTGGAATATAATCGGAGAGATGCTGGGTGATCGCGTAGCTGACCGTGATAACGTAATGTATTCGATTAACGGCTATGGTGTGGATGGTAATTTACGCGGTTACTTTTATTATGGGACATCACCACTTAGCACTTTTATTAACAGTTTGCCGGGTGGCTCCGACCGTTTTGATTCTCTAAGCAAGCTTTATAAAAACGGATATGTCTGGGATGACGGCTCGGATTTCAACGGTCTTGGTATTTCCAGTAACTATGCCGGCGCATATTTAATAAACGCTTTAACAAGTTATGGAGATATTGGTGGACAGGAACCGGTTCAGGGATCGAAGAGGGCTATAACTGACCAATTTCTTTATTACTATTACTATCATAGTAATTATGAATTTCAGTTAAGAGGGGGCTGGCCATACTATTACAGATATAGTTCCACAGAAAAAGCTTTAATAAAACAGCGTTTAAAGGATTTTATAGATGGTACCAACGGCAGAGAAAAGAGAAGTTATCTTAGCTTTTCTACAACTATAGACGACCTGAAAAATCGTAGTTCGAATTATGTATGGTTCTGGCGGGGAGCTCCGGATGGAGACTGGACTGCTTATAATAACTATAATGTTTTAGGCAGCGGTATCAGTTCCTGGAATGTATACAATAACAGCGGTTCCGTGCTCGCAACCAATACTTATAACAAAAATTATTATTACTCAGGCTCAATGGATAACGTTACAGCCGGACAGGATAAAATCAAACTTCAGGCTGTTGATAATGCAGGTAACAGGGGAACCACTTTAGATGCCGGCACAGGTTCACAAACAAGGATTCCCTGGGCTACGGACTATTACGCTCCAGCTCAATTCGCCCGCTGGGTAATAGCCCCGGACATAATGCAGGATAGCACCTGGATAGGCAATAACAAACTGAACATGATTTGGAGCGGTTCATTTACCTGGGGGCCGGACTTGCAATATAATCCCTGGAATGATCGCGGTGGGTACCTGGGAGTAACCAATAATAAAAATGGGAAATTTCAATATCCCCAAGAAGGTCTTACGCGTTTTCAGGTACAGGCCAGAGATGAACTGTATTGGGGCAGCTGGTGGAATTTATTTTATCTTTATTATGACGCTACACCACCAAATACACCGAATATAACATCTTTACCCAATCTGACAGATGTTGCTTATACAAGTACTAATTATTCATTTCTTTGGAATATAGCAAGTGATCCCGGTACGGGATCAGGTTTAAGAGACTACCATGTGAAGATTATTAATAAAGATGGAACTGTAGTAGATGAGAGATATTTAACGAATCGTTCTGTCATTATTAATTCGGATATAGGTAAAAGCGGCGATCAGTACCAGATTGAACTTCGGGCCAGGGATAACGCGCTGCTGGAAAGCGGTGAGGACCAATCCGGTAGATTATTTTTTGATAAAGAATCTCCCAAAAAGCCATCAAGGTTCTGGCCCAGCTCCGGAAAACAATCGGGTGACTATATTTGGAGCAACAAAAACAATAATAATTTATGGTACTGGACAAAACCCGATGACCCTGGAAACAGCGGAGTATTGAAATATCGAGTGGACATAACAGTTCAGGGCGTACCAAAACCCCCTTTGTGGAGCAATATTTCGAATAATATACGTTGTACGGACAATGTAAATACTTATGCGGAAAATAATATTATACAGGGGAGTTTAGTTGTTTATGATAACGCGGGAAATACCAGCGATGTGCTTGGCGCAGTCAATAATTTAAAAATAGATACACTGGCACCAGCAAAAGCTGCTGATCCAGGGCTACAGGCCGTGAATGGCTATCCTATTACATCCAAATATTTCGGGCCTGATGAACAGCCAACAGGTTCTGTATATATTTATGACAAGACAGCACAGAATTATTGCACAAAACTTGTTTTTTACTGGACCAGCGATTTATATACAGATTCGGGTAGCGGTATAGCGCGCTTGGAATATTATTGGGGACCGGACGCGGCCAAACAAAGCGGCAAAGAATTAAAAGCCTCTGACAGACGAGTCACACCGGATGCGGAAATTCCTTTGGGCGCTGAAGTGGCATATTACTTTAAGGTAAGGGCTCAGGATAACGCCGGCAACTGGAGCAGCATGAATATATTGCATACAACCGTTTATGATGGTAATGCTTTGGGTCCGGAAGATGTACATAACCAGACACGTATTTCTACCGATCGTCGTTACATGAATATTCCTACTCAGTCTTATACCTGGACAAAGGAATTTGATTCGTCCGGGGTTTCAGCGTTTGTAATACAGGTTTTTTCTTCAAATGTCATATTAAGTTCTAACGCTTATGGCAAGCCGGATGTGTTAAAAATTGTATCTCTTAGTTACTGGGTGCCGATACCAAATGACGGAGCGCAGATTACATACAACCTTTATTTCAATCCCACGTATTGTTCCAGCAGAGACTATTACATCATGGTGGCAATGGAAGATGGAGAGACCAACAGATCAATGTACGGAAATCAGTCGGAATACGTCTGGCTGGATTTTCAGGCTCCGGAATACATACAAAGACCGACCATAGACAGTAGCGGACTGAATGTGTTCGTTACTTCTATAAATACAGGGGTAACATGGAACTGGCAGGAACCGGGAGATTTAGGAGGAAGCGGTGTCTGTTCCTATAATGTTTCCCTGAATTATTATGTGTCAAAAAATTATTATTCACAGGTTAATATCGCCAGTAATAATCTTGTACCGACTGCCGCGGTAAATTCTTATAATTTTTCACTAACTTTCAAGGATGACGTATATGCTTTTTACGTCTCGGCAGTTGACAGGGCAGGGAATATATCTACACCTTCCGAGGGACAGTTATTTTTGGTTGATACGACCAAACCGAGCCTGAATTTGCTTTTACGAAGCAGCTCCAATGCATATAATTATTCACGACCTTTTAAGGGTAAACAATACTATTTGATAGACGGTAACCAGGTTACCTGTTCCATATATCTGAAGGATTATTCATCAACTCAAACTGGCAATATCGGTTCAGGTATCGCCAAGATACAATTTGATCTGTTTGAACTACAGTCTACCAATAATGAATCGGGATATTTTATAACATCTAATCCATATGTTCCCTCCTTTAGTATCAATGGCATAACCTTTAATTTCGGTATACCGATAACGCAGGCAATTAATGCGACATTAACAAACAATGCCATACATATTTCGCAGAATATCGGATTAGCTCAGTTCAGTATGATCAGCGCAGATATTGTTTGTTCCGATAATTATCTCAACTTTCGGGGAGTAGTTGATTCGACAAATATTCTGCCCGACAATGCAATAAACTTTGCACTATCGGAAAATTATACGGGGTTTTACTGTCTGCTAATGACCGTTGCCGACTGGGCGGGGAATATTACCACAAAAGCTGTTTATATTTACGAAGACATTAACCCACCCAGCATAGACGCGTCTTTTTCAGGGATACTGTATTTAGGTAAAGACTTTAAGGTTTATATTAAAACACCGTCCGGAGTTACCGGCAGTATCATTCCCATTGGAACATTCCCAACAGTATTCAATCCGGAAAATGATACAAACTACAGCTGGTTCGCCGACGAAACCAACCGCATACCGCTATTCCCTATTGGCAATAACCAGTACAGTGATACTCAAAATTTATTAACACTCAAAAAAGGCCTTTTCTATCCTTATGTGGAAACGAGTACTAATAATTGGGGGTCTGATTTTATTGTAATTTCGGCTAACCAGAAATTTTATATTAAAGTTTTTGATCAAAAAACCACTGAAATGGGTTATTTCCAACAGTCTAACACTATTAATGCTCGTTTTGCCGAGTCTTGGGATTACTCCACTATGACCCTAACAGCTAATGAGCAAACTACAAACAAGCTCAAATTTAACGGGATAGCTTTACAGGGATCCAGTTATAGATTTATTAACGCTGTTCCCGCTGATGTTATTGATTCAACATTGTTCCATCTTTATAGAAGTAAAAATCTAAGAGATAGAATGTGGGATGATACCAGAGAATTGGTAGAAATATCCATAAATGCGGTTGTTGAGGGGGCCCCTTTGCAATTGGCCGCGATGGATCTGGGCAACAATGTGGCTACGATCAGTTTTCAGAACGTATATTTTTCCAAGCCAATTAATTTGTATAGTGCTCAGCGAGTGGGTTTAACATATGAGTCATCACATAACTACAATTTAAGAAACATCAACTCCCAACAGGATTGGGGAGATTATTCCTATAAACCTGTAAGCGTTAATGGTATCTATCAGATCGACACCGTAAATATTAATGTAGACCTAGATGTTATTTTGAGCGGTGATGTACACAGTCTGCGCGACTGGAACCAGAGACCTATCTTTTTATCCACGGCTAATTCTACCATAAATGTTCTTGCGGGCTTGAACGCCATTAATCAGAATAATCCTCTGACAATTAATGTAACAACCGTTAATTACAAATACAGCGGTAAATTTTTTATACAGAACCTGAATTTGTCCGGAGAAGCCGGCAACTATTATACGCCACTGGAAAAAAGCACGAATTCGTTTGTTTCTGTAAATATGCCGAATATTTATGGAGATAATTATGTATCGCTGCGTATTCAATACTGTTTTGATGATCAATATCCGAGTATCACATACAATTCAATATATCAGTATCCAGACTTCACCACATCTAACCGGAAAAAACTTGGAGCTTTAACGCTTACAAGCAACATCCTGTATATCGAAGATATTGATTCCCCTGTCATGGAAGTAAATATGCCGTCATCTTTTGTCAGAAGTGTTATACCATCAGAAATGCAAAGGTACAAGGAAATACTTTGGGTAGGCGTTAAAGATCTTTTAACAAAAGCCAACTGGATTTCCAAGAATGCCGCGGGTGTGACCATGAATGACAACCCGGTCTCTGGCGCTGGCCTTTCGAGCACTCCATTCCGTTACAGGATAATTGACAACGGTTTGACAAAAAATTGGGAACAGGATTTTGATCTGGTCTCAGACAATATCGAGCAAGGCGTAAATATAATGGACCTGATCTGGATGGATAATGCCTTTAATTATTACGGCACCAGAAATCTGGTGATTTATTATGACACATTGGCCCCAAGCTTTGTTCCCTTGAATCTGTCTACAAACTGGTATTCGGCAGTCAGCCCGGCAGCAGCAATTTTTGAGAAACCATATTTGAGCGGTTATGGCCTGGCCCCTATCATGCCCAATGATCCTTATAATGTGGATAAATCATTTTTTTATGATGGTCATGACGGGATCAGATTGTACTTTATTGTTACTGATAATTTTAAGGAACAGGGGTATTTAAGCAACAATGCTTATGCCATCGCTGGTGTAAGAATATCTGTTTCCAGAAATTATGTGAGTGTGACGTCAGTAAATTTTACCACCTTAACCATACCTGCTGTAAGTTTTAATGCTTTAATTAATAACAGTTATGGTTTATTCGACGCAAAATGGCCAAGTTATAATATCCCCGAGCGTTCGCCAACAGTCGATTCCTCAGGTATTTTAACCAGAAATTTTAATTTTTGTCTGTATATCAGCAGGGACCTGATTGTCTCGGATAACCCCTTATTCGGATCCGGAATATCGGGACTAAACACACAAAATATCAGTTATCTTGTAAAACTGGATGCTGTGGATTATGCCGGGAATAAATCGTGGACCCTGGTAAACAACAAATTGAATATAGAAAACACAGTAGTTAACAAATACATCACTTTAAATATAATTCCGGATAACACATATAATCCGGATAATGCCAGGGCCTTAACCCGCAACTTGCGAAATACTTATCTGGAACAAAGTGAACTTTATTCACCTTTACAGACCAGCACATTCGATCCCAGGGAATGTATTTATAACAAGGGAGTGGTAAGTTTTAATATTTTTGCCACCATGAATGAGCTGGGAGGAGCGTATTTTGGCGTATTATGGACCAAAGAACCTACCAGTAATATAACAAAGAACAGTTATGTTTATTATAATTATAATTATCTGCCCTGGGTAAAAACAGCAGGATTATATACCTGTCAGACGACTTTCAATTTTAATTTCTTCAGCCCTGTCCCAGCTGAAGGCAAGGATATATTGAATACAGGTTATTATCAAACTTATCATAATCCTGATCTTTCGATAACCACAAAGAGCATAACCATTAATGTATTTGTGGCCCCGGTCGGTTCTTCCGGAACTCCATTCGGACTTGATGACGGCTATTGGGTAAAATGTACGATTGATATTACCGAACCTCAGCTGCAACCAGGATACTCGGAGTTTTATTTGATCACATATAATAACCAGAGATTAAATGCAAAAGCGGGGTTATCCATAATTAACAACACACCGACAGGTTCTTATGTTTCTTTTGGAATAAGCAGTTTCAATTATGTTTCTTTGAATAATTTCACAGATGTTAGAGACATAATTTATTTAAGCGGATTAAAGAGCCAAACAGTAAGTTTCGCTTATGGTGATTATTTCGATCCGGAAAGCGGAATGGCTGAAAACGACAAATTTTTAAGAAAGAAAATTTATTTTACACCGTTAACCACAAATATTAACTATAATTTCGGTACGCCCGTAGAAAACAGTTTGTACAATCAGAGTAACAGAATAATAAGCAACAATCTTAGCCAGGGAACAGGTCTGTATAAAATTGATCTTTATTACAGCGACAAGGCTGCCCTGACAACCAGGTCAAGCTACGCCGTTGTGCTGGATAGCGTGGTTCCGGATATTAACAAGTTTGCCTTCAGCAAATCTGTAAGTCAAAATTACCCTGCTGCTAATGATTATTATTACGGTAGTCAGAACGTGGTGGTATCCTGGAGCGCAGTAGATAATCTGGGGGCAGGCTCCAACGGATATCTTACCGGCGGTGATGCCCGCGGTATCTGGTTTTACGAATTGCGTTTTGAGAATTTAAGTCAGCCGTCGAGAAAAGGATATGTTTTCAGTTCTGTAAATACGACCATTGCTCGGGATTCCGAGCTGGGTAGCGCTTTTGTTCCGACTTTATATGAGGACCTGGTGCTTGATTGGGATACGATTGTCAATGTTATTCACCCGGGGCAAGTCAAATTTACGTTAAATGCCTGGGATTATGCTTTAAATATGCAGTCCGCTACGCAGATCGTTTATTTTGATACAGGGAACGTAATCGACACAATGATTAGCAGCTTTAATAATGTCAGAAGTGACGCGGATAATCAGAATGATGGGGAAACTCCTTCAAATTCGGCATTCGCACCCGGTTATTTTGATCAAACAACAATTAATTATGAGATTGTTTTAACCGACAGCGCTTTTGACCTGACTCAGTTGAACACATTAAATACCGAGAATATACCTATAGAGATATGGATAATTACGCAGGACAAACAACTTCTGATCAGTCCGAATATGACCTGGGCAACTTTTAATAATATACACAACATAGCCGATAATAATAATATCGGTGGTTATGTGATAAAAATAACAGCTGATATGGGGGAATATCTGGGAGTGGGCAAATATATGGGTGGGTTTACGATTAAGAACAAACTAATCGACGGGGCCGGATATCTTTCTCTAACAAGTAACCTGAGTAACAGAATAACAGTGGATTTAACTGCGCCTGTGGGAACTTATAACTATAAGAATGATAATGGGAATATAATACGTATCAGCACACTTCCAGATTTTACAAATTATGGAATTACCTTAAATTTTGCCTTTCATAAAGACAAAAATGTTTATACCGAAGCGAATTATAATGATCCTGAATCTGATTTGGCCTATCTTCCTTATAAATTTGTAATAAAAAAATATAATTTCGGTCATAATCTTTTAGCTACAATCACGAGAGATTGGGAAGCCGCCACTCATAATCTTGTAAATCTGGGTGATGACAAGTTTGACATAATTTCTCCTAATTGCTGGTATGAAGTATTGCTTTATAATAAAAACAATGTAGGTATTCTGGTCACCCGGTCATTAAACTTTATCTATGATACTGTTCCACCAACAATAAACTCGATAATTATTTCTCAACAGGTTATGAGCCAACTGGATTACGCGCCATGTAGCGCCAATTTTATCGGGGCCAGGGATATCACCCTTAACTGGAAGGTATCCGATAATGTTTATTTTGAAGGTGGGAAATCCGCAATATTCAATGATATGCCTCATAATGGTGAACAATACTATCGACTGACGTTTATTAAGAGCAGCGAAATAAATATCAGCGGCAGTGTATTCCCGACTATTCTGCAATATAGCATATCTAAAAATTATATACTTAATACAGTAGGTGAAGGTAAATCCGTTTTCAGACTTTATGCTTTTGATTTTGTAAATAATGTCTCAACATTTGATATCGGACCACTTTATTATGACTGGTCAAATACCATTAATGAAAAAGTCGCCGATATACATCCTGCCACCGATAACGTTGATGATGTGTCAGATGGCTTTAATGTAACTCCTTATGATGCCAGCCGTAAGAACGGTTATTATGACCAGACAACATTGAATTTAACAATCCTAATGAAACCCGATGCTCATGATTTTACACAGTTCAACACCTTACCGTTCAGCTATTTACCTCTGGAAGTTTTTGTGCAGACTGCTTCTGTCCAAAACAGAGTAAATAATGATTGTGTGCTGGTCACATTTAATAACGCTAAATCAATCGATCAATATCCGAACCTGGCAAATTATTTACTCCAGGTTACTGTCGATTTAAAAGAGTATGTCGGTACCAATAATTATTTGGGTGGAATGAACCTGTATTTCAAGTTTGTTGATGGTGCCGGCAATCTGTCACCTACTACCAGTTCGGGAGTGCCGGTTACAATTGACTTCACAGCTCCGGTCGGACAGACTGTTTTCGCGCCCGGATTCAATTTTATCGGCCAGGATAACCTGTACAATTTTACAGGAATAAGTATTAATACGGCATTTAGCAGCGTAAATAATTGCATACTTTCGGCTAATTTTTCTGATAGTGAAAGCGGTCTGGCTGTGAGCTGGAATGATTTTATAGTTAATAGGGCAGACTTTAATGTTGACTTTGGTACGGAAACTACAGCAACCTGGGACAGGCACTGGAGGAACAATCCTCAGTTAAATACAAATGAAGATTCCACAAACACTGTTAATAAAAAATACAGAATAACATGCGCTGTGGCCAACAATACGGGAATAGTTTATCAGGACAGTCCCAGATATGTGGTTATAGATAATATTAAACCGAATATCACCAAGTTTGATATTAATGAGTCTAACAATTTTAAAAATTATAAACCATCCAGCCGCAATTTTATCCAATATCAGGACTTGGGGTTGGTCTGGACAGCCTCGGATAATGTTTTCAACATTGACCCGCAACTTTTTAATAATAAAAATCATCAGGGGATACATTATTATCAGCTATATTATAATAAACCCCAGGAAAACACTTTATGGAACTCAATCAGCGCTTCGATAGAGCCTACGCTGGATAATGAACTTATAGTTACAGAGGGTTACCTGTTGAATGTTGTAAAAGAAGGCAAAATCATGTTCCGTTTGTTTGCTTTTGATTTTGCGGGCAATTTGTCGACATCAGATATCGGTCCTTTTTATATGGATTTGATCAATACAATAAATCTGCAGGTATCTGCCTGCATAGCCGTATCGGATAATTCCGATAACAGCGATGATGATTTGACTCCTTATGAAGCAATACGACAGCAGGGTTATTTTGATCAGGTAACGATCGATTTTAAAATACTCCTGCAAACTACAGCTAATGATTTTACTCAGCTGAGTTATTTGAATTCTCCCAATATCCCACTGGAAGTTTATGTTGGTACTAATGATTATTCCCTTCTCAGCGTGCCAATTTCCGCCCTGTCAGTAACATATAATCACAAGAAATTGCTTGATGACACACCAAATCTGGCATCATATTCCGTTCAGGTACATGTTGACTTTGCTAATTTCGTGGATAATTCTTTCTTCACCGGTAGCTTGAAGTTTTTTGTAAAATTTATAGATGGCGCCGGTAACCTTTCCGATACAACGAATTCAATATTCATGCCTTTCTCGGTAACTATAGACTTGACTGCTCCGATGGGTGAAATTGATTATGTGAAAGGGCTTGGTTATATCGGTAGCCCCGAAGGTCTTACCCAATATGGGATCAGCAGGGATTACGCTTATTCCAGCCGTGACAACCAAATAGTCTTGTCCGCTAACTTTTGGGACAATGAAAGCGGCTTGGCCATCAGCTGGAACTGGTATGATATTAATGTAAGCAGATTTTCGGGAGGCGGGCAGCCCGCAACCTGGAGCAGGGGATGGAGCGCTTGTCCGACACTGGATATTTTTGAGAGCGGTATTACAAGTGTTAACAATTATATTTATAAGGTGATCCTGTTTGGGGCAAATGGTACTGGTATTGTGGAGAAGCTTAATACGTTGAATATTATTATGGACCAAATGCCACCAAGTATCGGTGCGTTTGAAGTTAATCTGGCTAAAAATGTCGCAAAATATGAATCCAGCAGCGCCAACTTCTGTCAGGTACAAACTTTTAACATAACCTGGATAGCCACAGATAATTGCTGGTTTTCCGAACTGCCCCCAAATTTTAGCCAGCAAAAACATCAAGGTATTTACAAGTATTCTTTATTTTATAAGAAAAAAGTAGGTTCTCTAGACTGGACAGACTGGTTAACTATAAGCGACAATATTTTTCCGACAGCTCAAAACAGCTATATACTCGGCTATGACTATGTGCGAACTAATTTTTCCAATGGTACGATTTATATTAAGCTGGAAGCCTTTGATTTTGCGGGAAATGTGGCTACGAGAAGTTTCGGTCCGGTATTTTTCGACGGGGACAATGATCTGAATAATCAGGTTGATCGCATGCTGGCTATGGATAACACAGATGCAGACGGACTGGGCGGTTCGCCTATGGACGTGGGTGGTCCGAATTATTTTGATGAGCTGAACATTTTTATATCTTTTGTCATGTCTTCCAACGCTCAGGATTTAACTCAATTCAGTTATTTGCCGATGCATCATATACCCCTGGATATGCATGTAATAGATGCGTTAAATAATGTCTACCCCATTTCTTCTATTAATATTTATAGTCATTATGACCGAGACAGTTTGCCAAATATTATCGATGTGCCCAACTTACGAAATGTAACCATAGATGTAACCGTTAATCTGGAGGACTGTATCGGTCTCGGAATGAACATGGGCGCATTGCAACTGGGAATAAACCTTATAGACGGAGCCGGAAATCAACTGGATACTTATAGCAGACCATTCCCGGTTACTGTCGATATTACTCCTCCACGAGGGGCTATTAGCTGGAATACAATTGATTACGGAACTATAGGAAGTGATTTTACTTACCAGAATTATGGGATAACATTAGGAGTTCTTTTCAGCAGTAATAATGAAAATTTACGCTTAACAGTTAATTGTGATGATCCTGAATCGGGCCTGGCCGATAAACCGTATCAGTTTATCGCGACTAAATATCCTTATGAAAGTTATCCTCTTAGCACAAATTATGTCCCTTCAACGATCACCAGAAATTTTGTAAGTACAAGCAATTTTAATATTAAGGATTTATTAACCGATGATAACATGATCTATACTCTGGAAACACAGGTGCGCAACAGATCGGGACTGAGCCAGGTAATGGTAAACAAAATTATTCTGGATACTCTTCCTCCGGTATTGTCTACTTTTGATATTTCCGAATCAACAGGTGGCATTTACAGCGCTTCCAGCCATAATTTCTATACACTGCAAGTAGTAACGATAAACTGGGGTGCATCAGACGCGGTTTATACAATCCCACTGGACGCAATTATATTCGGAGGTAGTGCGCATCATAATGGAATTAAATTCTGTGAGATGTACTATGAAAAGTTCGGGACAATAAACTATATATCGAAAAATATTATTCCGGATGGAACGCAAGAGTTTATTATAACACCGGGTTATTTATTAAACCAAATTAATGAAGGGAAGGTAACGATAGGAATAAATGCTTATGATTTTGCCGGCAACAAATCAAACACTATTAAACTGTTGTGGTTTGACTGGAGTAATACTATCAATATGATGGTAAGTTCCATAACAACTACTGTGGACCGGACAAACGATAATAGCGATGATCCTGCTGATGAAATATCTCCTTTTGATGTAAGAAAAGTGCCCGGAATTTATGACCAGCCGACAGTTTCGATAAAAATAGCTTTGACCTCCAACGTATCCGATGCCACAGGTTTGAGTACGCTACAGTATGATTTTATTCCACTGGAAGCCTGGATCAGTTTTAACAACACCTGTTCAAAAATTTCAGCTAATTTGGTTTGGGTTACTCACGATCCGATCAATTATATGGATGAGGTTAATAATCTAAGCAGTAAAAATCTATATGTTACAGTTAATCTTTCCGAATTTATAGGTACGACAAAATATTTGGGTCCTGCGCAGATATTATTTAAATTTATAGATGGAGTGGGTAATTTAAGTGATTTCGATAATTACGGACTATGTATTACTGTTGATTATACACCGCCTACATCATCGTCATCTGTACCTTTCAATTTCTATCAAAACATCGGCTGCAGCAGGAATTTCATACAACCGGTGGATGGATATAACGGATATTTGTATACAAATACGATTAATTTCTTTGTAAGACTGGAGTCTTTCACAGATTATGAATCGGGAATGCCAACCGATTCTTACATGCTAAATATTAGCGGTAAAACCTTCACCGAGAACATAACCTTAGGAAGTACCGTTATGACGTGGCAGGATTTCAACGAATTCAGTGGTAAAGATATTATGAACCATACGTCCTACATAATACCGACGCAAAGTTATCATGATATTTTATTAAAGGTAAGAAATAATGCCGGTAACGTTACGCATAATTTGTTCAAATTGTATGTTGATGTTATTAATCCGGTAATTACTACATTTAACCGAACACCGCACTTTGACGTAGATAACGATGGATATCCTCCCGAAGAAGACTATATGTACAATAAACAGGCAGTTTGGTTAACCTGGTCAGCCTGGGATAATTTGGGCGAAGAAAACGGAGGTTATGGTTATGTATCCGGTAATGGACTGTATTATTACACTCTCTCCTGGATATGTAGCGATAAACAGGGTAATTTTGTTTCGTCAGGTGATATTTTTACAAGGGAAATGCAGGTAACAACCGATAAGTGGTTCCTGCCCACTGCCGATGTCGAGAAAATCAATGGTGTTACCTATGATATCTCCATATCAAATGATATAAAGGAAGGTAATGTTACTTTTAATCTGACTGCCGTTGATCTGGCAGGAAATGTTTCGACACAAACGATGAGGCTGCTTTTTGACTGGCACAATATGTCTGACGGAAATTCGGAATTTTCTTTTATTCCGGATATGACCGATAACTCACCCATACCTGACCGTATTGTTCCAGATTACGGATATTTCGATCAACCTACTATGACTATAGTTATTACTCTAAATAATGTTAGCGAGCTCAGTGGACTATCAACGAAAAATTTGAAAATAAATTATTCGACGAATAATCTGACCAGTTTGGGAAATATGCCTTTGATCAGTCAGACGGACTATCAGTATAGCATTGATATGTTTTCCGGTGGATTTGTGGTCTCTATTGATATTAATCTGGAAAGGTATTTGATAACCGTAAACAGCTTCAGCGGTTATCAGTCAAAAGGCGGGTCATTATCACTAAATATTACAGTCCTGGATAGGGCAGGTAATTTGCCACAAAATGCCGCCAAGTTCGGATGCAGGGTTACGGTAGATATGAATGAACCGGAACTAGATGACGGAGGCACCTTCAATATTTCCTTAATACCCTGTGAAGATCATGGCAGAGACGGAATTGCTCCGATGCCTGGTTATTATGATATACCTACTTTTGATTTTCTGGTCACAATAAATAATATTATTACCTCAAACGGTTTCGCGGATCTGGATCCGAAAATATATTTCAGGTTTATAAATCTAAGTCAGAATATCGTTGCTACTGCTTTTACAAAAGAATTTATAAAAGATGCTTACAATTCCGCGATTATCACCATGCAGATAGGTCAGGTGAATATGGCATCTTATCTGTTAGCAGATTCTGGAATCGCTACCTGCGCAGTTGAAGATCAGTACGTTCTGGAAGCATATGTTAGAGATAGAGCGGGCCATATATTACGGAGATCATTCTCGATAATTTATGATAAAACCAAGCCTTATCTGACTGATCGGGATTTCTTTTTCAAAATGGATATTGAGCAGGACAAAGATAGCTTCGGCGATGGCATAGATCCTCTTCCCGGCTATTTTGACAGTTTTATAGCAACGCTAAGTATACAGTGGGATGCAACAAAATGGGCAACAGGACTTAATAGCGGACTTTATCACGATTACGTGGCCACAGATATACATGGCTCAGGATTTAGGGATACACCAATATATGTCCGGTTTGAACCGATTGATGTTCAGGTATCAAAAAATATTTATGCCCTGGCCAAATATCCTGATAACAAATATGGTGCCCCTGTTAGCGGTGGCACTGAAATTGTTCAGATCCCACTGATTGAAGGTTATGGCAATGTTATGTTTTATATCGCGGACAAAGCAGGCAATTTGACCCAGATCAATAATCTCGGTAACGGACAAATCAATAACAAATCCTACAGAATTACTGTTGATATCAAAGCACCCACCGGGATTTCTATGGACATATATGATGATACAGATAATGGCGGAGATGGTATTTTGCCAGCCAGAGGCTTTTTTGATCAAGCGATTATTACCTTTTCAGTTTCGGCGAATCCTGCAGATAATGTTTCCGGTTTACGTGTTAACAGCTATATTATTACAACCGCTAATATAGGAGAATCAGTTTATATCAACGGCGTAAAAAATTGGAAGAATTATATTTATCAATATCATAACGACTCTATAGATGATGAGAAAAATGAACCGGGCAATGAACTGCCCAGCTTTGGTTCGGTTCTGTTACCGACCGGTCCTGTTACTATTTGGGTTGGCTTGGTAGACAGGGCTGGTAATGTAGGGTTTATTTCACAGTCTGTTGTTGTTGATGTTGATCCGCCAAAAATTAATACCATGGGCGTTGATTTTGTGTTTAATCCAACTATCGGCAGACGAGGTGACTCGGATAGCGGAATTGACGGAATACATCCTTATTACGGTTACTTTGATGATCCCGGTGTAGATATAGATGTTACAACACTGAATTATACGGATGATTTTCCAAGAGTAAATCATCTCCTGGTTAAATCCTCAGCCGGCTCACTAACTGCCGATTATACATATTTGTTTGTTCCGACAACTCATAACTATGGAGGCAGTATATTAACAGTAACTGAAAATCAACTTGGGCAAACAGCCAATATATTTATGAATATCAATACATTGGAAGGAAATCATGCAATCACTATTTATCTGGCTGATCTTGCCGGCAATGTAGTTTCCCGTACTATTCTGGTCACAGTGGATACGCAAGTACCTCAGGGCCAGATAGAAATTGTTATGGATAAAGGCAAGGATAGTCATGATGACGGAGTTGATCCTTTGCTGGATTATTTTGATAATCCTGAAGTAAATTTTATTATTTCCAATAATTGTACAGACGCAGGTACCTTCAGAATTAACAAATATCTGGTTAAGTCTGATGCTGACGATGTCCTGGGTTATACAGCTCACAAATATAAAAATGAAAGCGGCGTGACCTTAACCGTTCAAAATATTGACGAAATCAATCTCGGACAGAACTTTGGCCAGACTATAAATTATATTTATGCATTTAAACCAACAGATAATGAAGTAAACAGCATAATCATTTATGGCTTGATCGCCGATAAGGCAGGGAATGTGAAGGTTGCCACCAAACAGGTGTTTATTGATTTTACACCGCCTACAGGTGATTTCCAATTATTTCTTGTTCCGGATAAAGACAGCAAAGGTGACGGGATAGATCCTTTATATGGTTATTATGATAGTCCAACTATCGCCATTATTATTTCCGAGAATGTCCATGATAGCAAGGGCCTGAGAAATAACCGGTATTTTGTAAAAACAGACCCGCAATATTCTTTGCCTGGTTTCAGTTCGTTTAATTATACAGGGCTGGGTTATTATCAGGAAGGACTGGACAATATTGTTTATGCTCATATCGGTACGACCAGAAATCAGATTGACCAAATTGGTTTTAATAATGAGGGTGTTTATACTATTTATGCCGGTATAGCCGATAAGGCAGGTAACCTTGTTACCAAAGAAATTAAAGTAACCATAGATTACACTCCACCATTAGGTAATATTAATATTAATCTGGTTGCGGACAAATCCGACAGGGATGACGGAGCTGACCCTGATTACGGCTGGTATGACGATAATACGGTTGATTTTATATTAGAGAGCACAAGTGGTAACGTACTTTATGATAATTTGGCAGGATTACGAGGGAACGCTTACTTCGCCAGAGTAGTCACTTCGGGTACAACACAGATAATCTGGAATGTGATGCAGAGTTCTCCGACTTTTAACAATATTTTTGTTCCGGAAGATGAGAGCGTTACCAGGAACAGCAGAATTATTGTAGCGGTTGTGGACAAAGCAGGGAATGTATTAAATACCTACCATGATGTTCATGTTGACATTACCCCACCAACCGGGAACATGACGTTTACGATAAAGCCAGATATAAACAATCGCCCGGATCAACTACAGCCCGAAGACGGCTGGTATAATGACGATACTCTGGACCTTGTCTGGAAATTACCTATAGATAATTTATTACTAAAAGACAAACCGTTCAGATTGAAGATCAATAATTTACCCTGGTCTGATTTTTCTAACGCTTTGCACATTGAAGATTTTAAAACAAACTCCACTGAAACAACTATCAATGTCACCCTGCTTGCAGCAGATAAATCCGGCAACGTCCTTACGGCATCGGCTACAGTTTGTCTGGACTTCATTTCGCCATCCACGTTTAACATCAATATAATACCTGATACCTCAGATGTGAACAGTAGCGGGATATTACCTGAAAAAGACTGGACACATAGTCGTTATCTCAACTTTGTATGGACTACACCGAATGATACGCAAAGCGGATTGCGTTTGTTGCCATATCAATATATGAGTGAAGTCAAAGCTTATGGCGGATTTGTTTCGATAAATCAAGCCAGCAATTTTGAAGCCAAGGAGAAATATACTTCGTATTCGGACAGAGAACCATCATATATTTGGGTCAGGGCAGTAGACAGAGCAGGGAATATCACCGAAGTCAAAGCTAGCATAAATATAGACCTTACTCCTCCGGATGACTTTTTATTTAAAATTAAACCTGACACTCAGGAAAATCCTGCCTACGTACCCGAAGATGACTGGTATAACGATAATACCTTGCAGCTGGAATGGGCTTCACCCCTTGATTTCGGCGGCTTAAGATATTCTTCTTCCTGCCAGGTACGTGTAAATAATAAGTCTGACTGGGTCAGCCTGAATATGTTGCCCAGTATAAATGAATATGAAAATTTTGTTGTATCTGAAGATTATAATACCAGAAAATTGATTATGAGAATTTATGATAAAGCCGGAAATTATAAAGAAATGGAAAGTAATACTTACAGAGTTGATCTGGGTGCGCCAACATTCAGCAAATTTGTCCTGCTTCCGGACAAGGATGATTTAGGCCATCAACTTATTAACGGCTGGTACAGTCATCAGCTAATACACTGGGAATGGTTGGGTATGGACTCTGCCGGTCTGTCCAATATGCCTTACCGCTATCATAATGTGAATTCTCCAAACGCCCAGTGGTCTCCATGGAGCACAGATGTCCAGACAGCCATTGTTACAACCTGGGGTATTCCGCAGGAGTTTGTTGTGGAAGTGAAAGACAAAGCAGGTAATTCTACGGTCAAGTCAGGATTTGTAAATGTGGCTTCCTTTGTTATTACGCAGGATATTTATTTTATATCCATAGACATCAAAGAAACCGGAGTAACTCACCAGGCCCAGAATATTATTCCTGAAGAGAACTGGTACGACACACACACACTGAACATAGTTGTTACAACAAATTATATTAGTCTGGTAGAACAGCAAAATATGACTAAAAATATGCAGTACTATTTATATAATACTAACGGTCAAACTAATGTAATTTATCAAGCTTCACCTACATTCAACGACATTTACTGCGGTGAAACCGGGAAATCAGGATTATATATTATATATGGCATACAATTGGTAAACGGCTTAAAAATTGAAGGTAAAAAACTTGTCTATATCGATACTAAACAACCGGAAAATTTGAAAGCTACATTACGCGCGTGCAAAGACAGCAGTGGAGACGGGATCGACCCTCTGCCCGGCTGGTATGACCGAAAAACTTTTGATGTTGATCTATCTCCACCCAAGGATGACGGATTATTACGAGCGAATCCATATAGGTTCAGGATAAGAAGTGTTACTGTAAATCCATGGAGCGATTATTTTTCATCGGAAAAACTGGAAAATGTAGCTGTATCCTTTGACGGCAAATATACTCTGGAAATAATAGCATTTGATAAAGCGGGGAATATGGCCACCGCAGAAGTTTCCGTAAGTATAGACACACAGGTACCTTCTATAAATAATATGAGCATAATAATTTCTCCGGATGCTGTGAGTGAAAACGAAATAGCTCCTTTGAACGGCTGGCATAAGAAGGATATTATTTATGGAAGTATAACCTGGAATTCCATGGCGACTGAAAATTTAAGACAAGATTATTTGTTCGTCAAAGGGAACAGCTCGGACGATTATGGGAAATTCAGTTCCAATACATTTAATGTAAAATTGATTCCTGCGGACCTCTTGCCGATAAATATTGAAGTTCGGATTGTTGATGATGCCGGTAATGTAACCACATGCATTCAGAAAGTTTATGTGGACAATAATCCCCCGGGCAATAGCTATGTAATTATTCATAATGATGAGCGCCATACACCCTGGTTCTCACCGGAAGCAGGAAATTACGGACGTGTTACAGTTGACTTCCATTGGGCCGAACCGGTTGGTGGAGGGCTGCGCGACAAACCATACAGTGTTCGCAGCAGTTTGGCGCCGTATGATAGCTGGACGACTTCTCAGGATTCTGCATTTTATTACGGGTTTATGACAACTGAAGGCATACAGGATATTCAGGTAATGGCTATTGACAAGGCCGGGAACAGCGCAACATTTTTTGCAGGCGTAACAGTAGACACAACTTCTCCTTCGCCGGTTAGTATAAGCCTGTTGCCAGACCTGGACAGCGCAGGAGATAATTATGACCCTGTCCCCGGATATTATGATAATAAGGAGATACAGATCACGTTTTCGGAGTCAATAGATAACCTGGGATTAAAGGCCAAACCTTACGTTATTCTCACTCAAAACCTGGAGAGTATTCCGACCTATCAAATATTTGATTTTACGGACCAGTTAAGTGCTGTCATAAACGTTGACCATGAGGGTTTAAATACAATATCGGTCGTAGCTGTTGACCATGCAGGCAATTATTCTATGCAAAAAATAACGGTAAATATGTTTACTACCAAGCCACAATTTACACTTACGGTTAATCAGACAAATTTTAATTCTGCGGCTGAATTACGGCTGACGTTTAATGTTAACAGGGATATCAAGATAAACGATACAAATATCAGATTCAAGGTGGCTGATAATATTTATCCTTTTAATATTAATATGCCCAGCAGTAATTGTTTTGTGGCTACGCTTAATGTCGCGGATGTAGTAAGTGACGGCATAGCTGAAATTATTTGCAGAGTTGTTGATAAAGCTGGTCTGGTAGTAACAAAACCGATTAACAGTATAAATGAGATTTATATACGCCTTCATACACCTCTTGAACCTGATTTTAAGGTTTATAATCCCAAAAACGGCAGCCGATACTGGACCAACACATGCAACGTTATAGTTTCATCTTCATACGGGTTGAATTTCCCGGACTACAGGTGGATCATTACACTTAATTCCACAAAACCTGATGCGGCAGATCCGGGATGGGCCACATTTAATCCGCAGTATTATATCAATGATGAAACAGAAGGTACCAAAGTTTTGTACGCCTGGGTAAAAAATATTAACAATATTAGCCTTAAACCGACAACGGCCTCAATTACTCTGGATAAAACACTACCCATTGCTAATATTATTTTCGGAAAAGATAAAATGGGATATGGCCGGCAAACATTTTTTATTGATATTTCCGAGGAGTTGGATTTGCAGCCTACGGTTTCCTTATATTTTAATTCTTTATCCAATACTCGCTACATGAGTATTTCAGGTTCAGGCAAGAAATACAGCGCTGAATTTTATTTTACTGAGGATTTCGGAGAAGGTATGGTGTCAGTCTCTATTCTGATGACAGACAGGGCCGGTAACGTATCGACGCTTAATACAGGAATGCAGAGCGTTTACCTGAAGATGCTCTATCCGGAAAAACCGAGATTGAAGATTTCAGACAGAAACAATTATGATCAGACCCAGTATGCAAATGATGACAAAGTACGTTTATGGCTGGCAGTAACCGATAACGAATCCGTCTGGTATATAGTTGATGATACATTCGGAACCGTACCTAAAACAACGGATCCGCGTTGGTCCTCCATGAATTTCAATCTGGTCCTAACCAGTTGGAACATAGACGGGAAACTGATTAATTTCGACTACAGTGGTTATGACCATAGTAAGGGTTATCTGAATAAAACTTTCTATGCCTGGGTAAAGAACGTTAACGGTTATGTTAATATAACTCCGGCTGTGCAAAGTATTACAGTGGATTTTGACGCGCCGGTAGTAACCTTAAATTATACGCCATTTAATAGTTTGCCCGGTCAATTGATAAATATGACCATTAACTGTCAGGAAAAGATACAAATATTAAGTTCGGATATAGTTTATAATGACGATACGTACACAAGCCTTACTTTTACAGAACTGACAGATAAGTGCTGGTATGCAAGCATTATTCCCAACAAGCAAAAACAATCATCATTCATCGGAACAGTACAAGACCTGGCTGGAAATACCACCGATATCCACGTTCAACTTCAGCCCTATTTGCAGGTGATCAGCATTAATGTTTTAACCAGGAATGTCGGCCGCTGGAGTACTAACGTGCCCTTAATGATGATCGGGGTTTCTCCATCTGCCAAAGTTATATTGAATTCTTTGAAAGTGGAAAAAATCAATGATGAGCTGCATAAGTCTTTACGCACTCTCAAACTGGTATCCGCAGACGGCCAGTTATTAAATACAACCTTATATGAAAATGACAGCTCCACGGTCGAATTCCTTTTCAACGGCCTGGAAATCAAAGACCCCAGAACTTTTTATGTCTATGGAGATATTGAAAATTCAGCCATGGAGCCGTTTAGACTAAAGATGGTTCAGAGCTATTTCGGCGTCAGTTCGTATAATATTGTTAAAAACGATAATTTGCCTTATACAACTCCGACCATAGACATCAGGAACGGTTTTAATATGCTGCAAATCTACAATGAAGATACGGCGATGCCCTCCAGAACAGTGCAGGTCAGACAATATGATCAGAACGTAGTGTTTTTTGAGTTTTTAATGAAAGGTTATCCTTACAGTGTTAAGGTTAACTCCTTAACACTCAATATCCTGGGTGACCTGCCGCTTAATTATATAAATAATTTTAAAATGTATCAGGATACAAATTATGACGGGATATTTAATAAAAATGACGATTATTGTTTTGATAACACGGACATAAATATATTGAGCGACAAGATAATCTTAAAGAATATCGGAGCTTCTATCAGTAATGTAAGTCAGAAGTATTTTATTGTAGGCAATCTGGCCATAGATACACCGGTAAGCAGCAGCATCAGAATGGTTATCCTCAATAATAAAAATGTAGGATTGATCAATAAAGAAGATATCGTAAATGACAGTTATATGCCTTTATCATCTTCCACTCTTATGGTTGCCAATTATATTCCCAAAGTATCTATCAGTAACAGGAACTTATACTATGGCGACGTATTCCAGGGTGACGTGGTCCGTGGTTATGCATCATTCAGGTTCCTGACCGATTTTTATACATCCAACCTGAGCAAGATAGGATTCAGGGTTTCCGGTAACACAACTATTGATGATATCCAGGATTTCAGACTGTATTCATCTGTATCCGATTTATCCATGATACCGGACAACAGTACGATGTTATCAACGATAATAAACAAAAATGAATCACAACTGAATATAACATTACTACCACAACTGGTCGTTACTACGGGTTCACCTTATATTTATGTAGAATTGCAAATCAGAGAAAACGCCAACACCGGCAGCATTCAGTGTATCATGGAAAAAAGCAATATTTCTGTTAACGGGCAGATAATTAATACTGAAAATATTGTCTTTGGAGAATTGAATATTATAGATACACGTCGTCCGATTATTTCCGAAGTAAACATCCCTCAATTTGTAAATAAAGCAGATATTTTAACCTTTAATTTTGACGCTTATATAAAAGAAAAAAATAATATGATTTATAAAATTGAAGCTTCGCTTGGCAGCAAGAGAGGTTCCAGTGATGTATTGGCATGGACTCCGTTTAATATTGAAAAACAGCAGTATATTATGGACAAGAAAATTTTGCTTAGCAATATCAACTTAAAACACAATAATGAATACTATCTGAATTTAAGGACATATGGTACTGACCCCTTAGGCAACATCTATGTTTCCAATGAAAAGATTACAACCTTCAGAGTGGATCTTACACCTCCACTTACACCAGACGGCAGCAAGATATTTATAAATCAGAATGTTATCGGGAATAAAGATAATAATCAGCAAAATGTCTTTTATATTACCTGGCCTTCGGCCAAAGATGACGAATCCGGAGTCAAATGTTATGAATTGCAGGTAAGGTCAGGCACAAACCAGAAATGGGAAGATATCAGCACAACATTAACGCAGAATTACTTTAAAATGGTTGATTTGGACCTGCATAAACGTTATCAATACAGAATGCGTGCTCTTAATAATGCCAGCTTATATACTGACTGGATGGAGTCCGACTATTCTGATGTAATCAAACCCGCTGAAATTATTTATAATTTTTCTTTTTATCCCAATCCTTTCCGGTCTGAGATTGAAGATGGAACAATTATTTATGAACTGAATAAAGACGCCAATGTATCGATCAAGATTTATGACGCGCTTGGTCATTTCGTTAAAGAAATGAATTTTGTCTCAGGCAAAACCGGGGGAAATTCCAAAGAACCGAACAAAGTAGCATGGGATGGAACCAATGCGATTAATGAAAAAGTTGGCAAAGGCGGCTATATATTGGTTATTTCCGCTGACAAAGAAGGTCCTCAGAATATTGTGAAGTTTATGGTTGGTGTTCTGCATTAATAAAATAATATTTCCTAATAGTCCGATAGCATAAAACGGGGTATCTTTGATATAATATTGAACAATGATCATTTTCAGTATTTTTTTGGCAAGTTTATTCCTGTTATTGGTGCTTATTGCCTACATCCATAAAGATATTCAGGCGATATTTCTTGGAGACCCGGCAGCTAAAAATATTCTGGAAGTTTTGACCTATCCCAGCCTTTATGCCACCTCCATGCACAGGATCAATCATTTGTTATGGTCTGTCAGAATTCCTTTTATTCCGAGATTATTATCACAAATTGTCAGATTTTTTACCTTTATAGAAATTCATCCTGCTGCCAGAATAGGAGATGCTCTGTTTATCGATCATGGTGACGGGGTAGTTATCGGCGAAACTGCAGAAATTGGCAATAATGTAATTTTGTATCATCAGGTTACATTGGGCGGTACGGGCAAGGAAAAAGGCAAGAGACATCCGACAATAGGCAATAATGTAATAATCGGAGCGGGTTCTAAAATCCTGGGCAATATAAGAATAGGGAATAATTGTAAAATCGGAGCGGGCACGATAGTTTTAAAGAATGTTCCAGATCATTCAACAGTGGTGGGAAATCCTGGAAGAATAGTTTCCGGAACAAATAAAGATATGGTAGAATCACTAGACTTGGGAAATGTACCAGACCCGATTCAGGAAAACTTTATAAAATTGGAAAAACAAATTAAAACTTTGCAGAAACAAGTAAAAGACCTGTCTGCAAATAAAAAGTCTTAAAATGATTGTAAATAAAAATAAATATTTCAAGATTTTAAATGTTGCTGAAGATTCCAGTGTCAGCATAATTAAACAAACAACTAAAAAGTTACTAAAAAAATATCATCCGGATCAACATCCCAAACACAAAGACTGGGCTGAAACTCAGACTAAAAGGATACTCGAGGCTTACAAAATTCTGGTTAAGGATATTGAACATGGTAAAAATCAGGAAAAGAGAATAATTTATCAACCGCATATAAGAATAATTCTCAAAGAAAAAAAGAGTTTTTTTATAGAAACCATTGTCCCTGAAAATGATACTCAGCAGAAAGTTTATTTTGATGTTAGTCTTATAGACCGTGTAATATCCAGCCTGGATTTAACCTGGGTACGGGAACCTGTTATGGCGAAATTTGGGGAATTTAATTATTATCTGATAAATAGACTTATATATAGTGAGGGTGTAAGGCAACTTGATAATGGTTATAAAGTTTTATTGTTTAAGCCTGTTTTTGTGAGCAATTACCGATTAGCTTTAGGGTTTGTTAGCGGCGGAAAAGTTACTGAGCTTTTGGATAATGATTGTTCGCAAATGGAGAGTAAAAAAGTTAACGATCTTGAACTTAAATTTAAAGAAAATGATTATTATATAACACCGGATGTTTATAAAAATATAGAAAGGTTGTTATTAGAAAAAAAGTAACATATCATATAGTATATGACCAGTATTAGCGTGGGTTTGGCAGAGATTAAATTCTCGAGAAATCCGGATGATATTATAATCGCACATGGCTTGGGGTCTTGTGTGGGTGTAGCCATCTATGATACTAGCTGCAAATTGGGTGGCATGATCCATGTCGTTCTTCCCAGCAGTTCAATACAGAAAGATTTTGCTACCACACCGGAACGTTTTGCCGATACCGGTATACCGGTGCTGCTTAATAAATTTTTGTTATTGGGAGGGAAGGTTGCCACTTCTTTTGTAAAAATTGCCGGTGGCGCCAACATGTTCCAGTATAATAATATGAGCAGTTTAGATATCGGGGGGAGAAATATCGTAGCCGTTAAGGAGACTTTAAGCAAATATCATATTGTCCCCACGAGTGAAGATGTCGGTGGTTGCAATGGGCGCACATTTTCGATACAAATTGCCACAGGCAAGGTTTTTTCCAGGATGATAGGAATGAAAGAGAGAGAAATTTAGAGCTAGGGGGAATTGATGGAAGATACTTACGATATTGAATATGAAAAGTTTAAACAGGATGTAAAAAGTATCCTCGGAGTTGATTTGAATCAATACAAACCGGCTCAAATGAAAAGAAGGATCAGGTCTTTTATCAGTAAATATAAATGTGTAACCTTGGCTTCTTTTACAGAATTGCTGAAAAAAAATGACGAAGCCTTAAAAGTCTTCAAAGATTACATCACAATTAATGTAACCGAATTTTTTAGAAACCCTGAAAAATTCGAGGAACTAAAGACCAAAGTTTTGCCTGAACTAATTAAAAATTCCAGAAATCAGGGCAGACATACTGTAAGAATTTGGAGTGCAGGTTGTTCAACTGGGGCTGAAGCTTACACACTGGCAATTATTTTTGAAGAACATTTCCAGGGAGTAGACTACTCTGTAATCGGGACGGATATTGATGAGAATATTGTAAGAAACGCCAAAGCCGCAGAATATAAAGATATAGAGATTAAGAACCTGAACAAATATATACTGGATAAATATTTTGATGTTCAGGCAGATAAAACAAAATGGAAAGTAAAAGATAAACTGAAAAGGAATGTAAAATTTTTGCTTGGTAATTTACTGGGAGATACATTCCCCAAAGGATTTGATTTAATATTGTGTCGGAATGTGGTTATATATTTTACAGAGGAAGCAAAAGATATTTTATATAAAAAATTTTATGATTCTTTGGTAGACAATGGGGTTTTGTTTATCGGAGGTACAGAAAGTATTTTAAATGCAAAACAAATAGGCTTCAAAAATAGCACTAATTTGTTTTATTATAAGTAAAGGGAAAATATATGACAGAAGAACAGCAAAAAAACGAATTATTTGAAGAATTGATCTTAAAACTCAACGACATTATGCCTTTGCCTGTGACGGTAAAAAAGATTATAGAGCTTACCAGAGATCCGAACACTGAACTGAAAGATCTGGTTGTCGTATTAGAAAAAGATCAGGCCATGGTTTCTAAAATATTGAAGCTGGCCAATTCCTCATATTACGGTTTTTCCAAACAAATAAAAACGATCTCTCATGCGGTTGTTTGCCTGGGTTATAATACCATTAAAAATATGGCTTTGGCTGTTTCCACTTATTCCATGTTTGATAAAAGTATTGTCAGTTATGCCCTGGAAAAGGGTGCTTTGTTCAAACACAGTTATGCTGTGGCTATAGGTTCCCGTATCATTGCCAAGAAAGTAAAACATATTAACCCTGAAGAAGTATATGTTATGGGCTTGCTTCATGATATAGGCAAGATAATCCTGGACCAGTATGCCAAGGACAAATTTATTGATGTTATCCGTTTATTCCGCAAAGGTAGTATTACTTTCCTGGCAGCTGAGGAACAGGTCCTGGGCTTTAATCATGGTGAAATAGGAGCTAAGATAGCAGAAAAATGGAACCTGTCGGATGAGCTTATTGAGTCAATACGTTATCATCATCATCCGCAAAATGCCAGTCCCGAGAATGTATCGGTTCATATGGTTCATATTGCTGATGTGGTGGTTGAAATGATGGGCCTGGGGCTCGGTTATGACGGCCTTAATTATGAATTGTGCCCGGATTCAATGACCAGGTTGGGCCTGGAAGGAGCTGATATGGAAAGCTTGATGATTCAGATCATGGACGAATTAAAAACAGATAGTCTGGAAATACCCGGGGCAGAACAATGAGCAGCATATTATCTCAGGAGGAAATCAATGCGCTCTTGATGGGAGTTATGGATGACGGGGCTGCAACACCTGTGGTAGAAAATACTGTTGAAGAAGGAGAAACAGCGGTCACTCAACAAAAGTCCAGTTTTATTGAAGAATTTCAACATATTACCAAATATGATTTTCGAAGACCTAATAAATTTTCCAAGGATTTACTGAGAATACTTAAAAGTTTCCATGATAACATGGCCCGTTTGTTCAGTGCTTCTTTATCCGTTTATCTCCGCCAGGATGTGAAAGTTCATTTAACCTATATCGAGCAACATACCTATTCGGAATATATAGAAGATTCCAGTGAAAAATCACTATTTTATATAATTTCTTTTATTGATGATCAGGCCATTCTTAGCCTGGATGTTAATATCGGCATGCTGCTTGTGGAAAAATTACTGGGTGGCGAAGGAAAGAAAGTCGACACCGAGAGAATGGAACCCACCGAAATTGAAATGACAATTATAAAAAATATTCTGGACAAGCTTTTTCAACATCAGAAAGAAAGCTGGGGCGATGTAATGAAGGATTTACCTCGTATTATTACCATTGAAAATAATCCCAGAGTTATTCACCTTGTCCAGCCGAATGACATAGTATTAAAAATGGTTTTTGAAATTACAATAGGTGACGGGGTCGGTATTTTTACTTTTTGTATACCTTATATAGCAATTGAGCGTGTGTTAAATCAGTTGCTGCAAAGCCAGTTTGTGAGGATGCAGCATCAATTCGTTAAAAAGTCCGAAGAGATGGAAAGAAATTTAAAAGGCGCAAAAATAGATATTTCCGCAGAATTGGGAAAAACCAATCTTACAATTGAAGAATTGATATCTGTAAAAGTCGGCGATATTGTAAAACTGGAAACCAAAAAATATAACGATTTACTGCTTTGGGTAGGCGGGTTAAAAAAGTTTACCGGGGAATTGGGCGTATCTGATAATCACTACGCAATAAAAATAAAAGGCGTTAATGATAATCTTCTTTGAAAAATCAGGAAAGGCAAAAAATTTTTAAATGGCACAAATCAGACTTGTAAAACCGGAAGAAAGAACAACCGAATATATCGGCAACCCGGATGTCATTGTTTTGGATCAGAAGACCGAGGTTGCGGTTGAGATGGATAACCTCTACAAAAAGAAGGGGCAATTAACTGAAGAAATTGAAGAAATGGAGAATAAAAAAGAGCGGTTGTTTGAGGAATTGAAATACCTGAGTTATCAGCTCAATAATCAAAATCAAAAGGCCAGACAGGATTTTCAGGAAGAAATTAAGGGCATGAAAAACAGGGTCATGCAGGATATTCAAAAAATGAAGGAACAAGCGGAAGGCGAGATTTTTTATCTGAAACAGCAAAAAGAATCCATTATGAGAGAATATTCCGATGAAATAAAAAAGATGGCAATTGCCCTGGATAAACAAAAAAAATTATATCTTACTAAAATGCAGAGCTTTAAAGGTAAATTTGAGGATAGTGTACAAAAACTTATAACCATATACGCTGACCGGAAAAAAGAAATAACCGGAAATCTGCAGGTTATGCAAAAAGAAAAAAAAGAATTTGAACAGCAATTGCAAATTAAATTTGAGAAAGAAAAAAAAGATATGCGCAACGAATATTTCAAAAAACTGGCAGAGGTTAATGAAGAGTATAAAGAACAGATCGCTGCTAAAAAACAACAGCACGAAAAGCTGCTTGAGGATTACGAGTATCGTCTGCGATCCGAAAAACAATCTTTCGAAAAGAAACTTATTGAAAATCAAGATATGTATCAAGTCAAGCTGGGTGAGATTAAACAGCAATTCGTACCTTTAATTAACGAAGAGACTGAAAAGTATAAACAAATTTTACAGCAGGTCGGCAAACAGAGAGAGACTCTTGTTCATCATTATAAAATGGAAGTGACTGCGATTAAACAGCAATATTCTTCGCTGCTGGAGCAGGAAAAAAAGAACTATAATTCATTATTCAGTGAGATAACAGCAAAAAAAGATGAATTCTTGAAATCCTATCAGGCTCTATTAGAAAGAACAGCACAACTGGAAGACGAAAATAAATAAAAAAAGTATTTAACTGCTAAAACTTTTTAATGCTTCTTCTTCGTTTACAAAGATATTAATTTTTTTAGAAATTTTTGTAATATCCAGAACTCGCTTCACATCTACAGTAGGGTTTAATATTTTGAATGCTCCGCTTTTTTCGGTTATTTGTTTGTAACTGTCAAATATAGCACCGAGACCTGACGAATCTACATAATTCACATTCTTCATTTCAAGTAGAATATTTTTATTGCCTCTATTTAATTCTTCCTCAATAATTTCAGTTAATACATAGTTGTTATCAACGTCCAGTTCAATATCACCGGTAACACCTGTTTCTGTTTTCTTTGCTCCCAGGCTGATGATCAGAATTCCGTTTTTTACTTCTTTATGTATTTCCAAGGTTGTTACCTCCTTTAAATTCTAAACCAATGTATTAACAAATGAACTGTAACCCTAGAAAATACTATAAATACACAATACCCATTTGTCAATAACTTTTAAAACAAATAAAACAAAATCACATATCGATTTTTAATATATTCAGCATGCGTTTAACGTGTTCGCTGGGATTCAAAATTTTGAAAATCCCTCCGGAGCTCGCGATTTTTTGATAACAATTTAAAATGGCACCGAAACCTGAGGAATCTATATATTTAACATTTTTTAGTTCTAAAAGAAAATTTATAGTACCTTTTTCCAATTCATTATCAATTGTTTCGGTTATAATATAATAATTATCAATGTCGATTTCAATCTGACCAGACACATTATTCCCTTCTTTTCTTCCACCCAGGGTAACAATTAAAAATTCTTTAAGTTCTTTAGTGACTTCCAATTAACACCTCCTATACCCTTTTAATAATAATAACAGTAAAGTCGTCATGTAAAGGGGCATCTTGAGAAAATAATAAAATATCTTCAACAATTTTATCGACAATTTCTTGTGCGCCAAGATGTTTATTCTTGGTTATAAGAGCGCGGAAACGTTCTTCCCCGTAGGAATCTTCCAGGCGATTCCTTGCTTCTGTGATACCATCTGTAAAAAGGATTGCTATATCTCCCGGCTCCATAACATATGTTTCTTTGCCATATTTGGCATTGGAAAAAGCACCGAGAGGGAAACCTCCTTCTTCCAGTACATGAAAACTATTGTCTGAATTTCTGTAAAAAAACGGATTTTCGTGCCCGGCGTTAGTGTAGGTCAAAGTCCTGTTTGCATTATCAATGATGGCGTAAACGCTAGGTATATAATTTTTAACACTTTTATTTTTAACCAGGTTGTCGCTTATTTTTTCAAAGACTGCATGCGCTTCTTTATTATCAAAAACCGAAGATTGCATGATGCCTTTAAAAAAGGCCATGATTAACGCCGCAGGGATTCCTTTGCCGACGATATCGGTAAGAGTAACTCCCAACAGATTTTCATCAAGTTGAAAAAAGTCGAAATAGTCGCCACCGATAACTCTTGCAGGAAAGGATGTAGCAGCGATGTCAAAGTTTTGTAAAGCCGGCTTGAATTTGGCCTGCAAACCCTCCTGTATGTTTCTGGCTACCTGTAATTCTTTTTGTGTCATTTGTTCTTTGAGAGATTGATCATACAGCCGATTATTTTCTATTGATGCTGCGGCAAGAGATACTATAGTTTCTATAATCGATATATCATTATCATTAAATTTTTCCTTAAAAAAGTTTTTGCGGATAAGTCCCAGATAGCCGATAACATTTTCTCTGATAATAAGAGGGATAAAAAGCAATTCCGGGATTATTATATCGACAATATCCGGATTGTCATTTTTTACTATTTTTACCGAGTCCAGCTTGAGAATTCTCATTTCATCCTTTATATATTCAAGCATATTTCCTTTGTCTTCCAATTCAATAGATATTAAATTGTCAGGAAAATCACGTTCAAAGTTACTCATGTATTCGGCAGTTTGTTCATTTCTGGTATGCCAACTGGCCCTGACTTCCAGCTTATCCGTATTAGTACTCATGAGGGTAAGAAATCCCATTTCAGCTTTGGCATGTTTGAGAATAATATCGCCCAGTATGGAAAGCATATCATCCATATTTACAAGTGAATAAATCATTTCTCGGGCTTCGTTGATAACTTCCAGTTTTTTATATAATAATTCCTGATGTTTTCTGGCGATGATAAAATATTTTTCCTGGAACAACCATAAAAGTATATGGTAGAGATGGTAAAGATCATGATTCTGGAAAAAGTCTATTTCATTATAGATCAGCATTGCCCCATGCAGTTTGCTCTCCAGAACCATGGGTATAACCTTTAACATATTCATGTGAAAAGGTTTCGGCTCGGTTATTCTTTCCTCCACAAATATAGTTAATTGTTTGGAGCGCAGGGCCAGACCTGACTGCTCTTCAATATATTGAACAAGCTGGTCTTTGACACTATTCAGTTCATTAACCGTGAATTCGCTGATACCGTAAAGAACACTGCTCCCGGTATTGCTATTGGTAACAAGAGCAATTAATGGTGATGTTAACTGCTCCTGTTTAATAAATTGCAGAACAATACTAACGAGGTCTTCTTCGCTTTTAACGTTTTCAAAATTCTTTTTTAAAAAATATAATTTTTCTAAGTAATTATTATTCATATATTTATAAATTGTTCTGGAAACGACTGAATATTATTTTACATCAAGATTTCATTAATCGGAATAGGAATGTCGATTTCAAGATCGATATTCCGGTTAAGGCAGCAGATTGTAGTTTTATGGTCATCGTCTTTGGAGTTATACATGATTGCTCCTTATTATTCCTTTGTAACGACTGTCGGCATTGATTTTGCAGACAACTTGTTTTCTTTATTTTAAATTACAGCTATAATATACCCTGTTTTAGAGAACATTAAACATTGGGGCAAAGTTTTTCGAGAAATAAAATAATAAGCCCGAATATATTGTAAAGGAGACAAAAATGAGCAAAAGAATAATGCTGGATAAAGATACCTTCCTGTTTACGTCAGAAAGTGTGTCCGAAGGACATCCTGATAAAATGGCAGACCAGATTAGCGATGCAATATTGGATGCGCATCTCAAGGAAGACCCGGATTCGCGTGTAGCCTGCGAGACAATGGTTAAAACAGGTTTGGTTATCGTATCAGGAGAGATTACATCCAAAGCCACTGTGAATTATGAAGCAATCGCCAGGGATGTAGTTAAACAAATCGGCTACGCTCATACTGATGACGGTTTTGATTATGAAACTTGCGGAGTGATAACAGCTATAGGCAAACAATCCCAGGATATTTCTCAGGGTGTTACCGAAGGTGTGGGTTTATTTAAAGAACAGGGCGCAGGAGACCAGGGGATAATGTTCGGTTACGCTACCAACGAGAATAAAGAATATATGCCATTACCGATAATGCTGGCTCATCAGTTGCTGGAAAAGCTGACAGAACTCAGAAAAAGCGGAGCGTTGCCATATGTTAAGCCGGATAGTAAATCACAGGTAACTGTGGCTTACAAGAACAACAAACCGGAATATATTTATTCTATAGTTATTTCTACCCAGCATAGTGAGGACGTTGAACATAAAACTATTCGTAAAGACATGATCGAAAAGGTTATCAAAGAAGTAATCCCCGCTAATCTGCTGAATAAACTGGAAGATGACAGGGTTTATATTAATCCTACGGGACGTTTCGTTGTAGGCGGCCCTATGGGAGACTGCGGCCTGACCGGCAGAAAAATTATTGTGGACAGTTACGGTGGCATGAGCCGTCATGGCGGCGGTGCTTTTAGCGGCAAAGACCCATCCAAGGTAGACCGTTCTGCAGCGTATGCAGCCAGATATATCGCTAAGAATATTGTGGCAGCTGGACTTGCGGACAGATGTGAAGTACAACTGGCTTACGCTATCGGTGTAGCAGAGCCGATTTCTATTTTTCTGGAAACTTTCGGAACAGAGAAAGTGGATAAGGAAAAAATTGTTGATATAATTTATAAATATTTTCCTATTAAACCAAAAGATATAATCGACAGCCTGAAACTCAAGCAACCAATTTACCAAAAGACAGCATCATATGGCCATTTTGGTAGGGATATCTTCCCTTGGGAACAACTGGACAAAGTTGATATTCTCAAAAAAGAGGCATTAAAATAAATATCGGATTTATTAGTCTGGGTTGTCCTAAAAACCTGGTAGATACCGAAACAATGATGGGGCAAGTCGCTAAGCAGCACAAGCTGGTCACAGATATGGACAAAGCGGATGTGATGGTGCTGAACTCCTGCTGTTTTATACAGGATGCGGAACAGGAAACCATCGATACCCTATTGGAACTTAAACAGTGGAAGAAAACTTCTAAACGCAAGATTATCCTGGCCGGATGTTATGTAGAAATCCAGAAGGACAAGTTGCTCAAGCAATATCCTTTTATTGATGGGATTATTAATACGGGCGCAGTATCGCGGATAAATGAAGTTTTAGAACAGATTTCCAAATTTGACGGAGCTATAACGATTTACGCCAATCATATTCATAATTTTTTAGGAGAAGAGCAAAGAATACTCTCCACACCTCCTCATTACGCTTATTTAAAAATAGGTGAAGGCTGCAATAACAGCTGCGCTTATTGCCGCATTCCTTCTATCAGAGGTTCGGCTTTGTTCAGACCGATAAAACAGATAATCGAAGAGGCAGAGAAGCTGGCTGATAGCGGTGTGAAAGAAATTATTGTTGTAAGCCAGGACAGCACCATGTACAACTATGACGGATACAGTTTCAGCGGTCTTTTACGAGCACTGGACAGAATAGATAAACTTGCCTGGATTAGGATTATGTACTGTTATCCTGATAAAATATCCGATGATCTAATTCGTACCATAAAAGCATCGAAAAAAATTGTTAGATATATTGACATGCCAATTCAACATATAAATGATAAAATATTAAATAAAATGAATAGAATGAGTCAAAGGAAGAGTATTACGAACAGAATCGATACATTGCGTGAAGAAATAACTGACATTAAACTGCGTTCCACAGTAATGGTCGGTTACCCCGGAGAAGATGATAATGATTTCGGGGAACTATATGACTATATCGAAGAGACTCAGTTCGATCATTTGGGTGTTTTTGCTTATTCTCAGGAACCGGGTACATTTTCATTTAACATGAGGGGACAAGTTGATGAACATGTCAAACAAAAAAGGCTTGATGCCATTATGAACCTGCAAAAAGGGATAAGTAAAAAACTGAATAAAAAATACATAGGGCAGGAAATGGATGTGCTAATCGATAATAGTGAAGGTGGACGAAGATATTTTGACGCACCGGAAATAGACGGGTTTGTCTATGTGGCAAATCTTAAGAAACAAGATATCGGCCAGCTAAAAAAAGTCAAAATAAAAAAAGCCCTAGAGTATGATTTGATCGGCAGGACCACTTGAATTTAGCCAATGGGCTGACGCTTTTAAGAATCTGTGCGATCCCCCTCCTTCTAGTCCTGTTGTCTGTTCCGCATGTTTCCGATACTCAGAAAATAATCGATTTATTGGTTTTTCTGGCGATTACTTTTACAGACTATCTGGATGGATTTCTGGCCAGAAAGCTTAAGCAGGAAACTAATATGGGGCAACTTTTAGACCCGCTCGCGGATAAAATGTTGGTATTTTCTTTATTGCTCTGGTTTATAGCCGCGCAAAAAATTGCCTATTACTGGGTAGCAATCCTGCTCTTCAGGGAAATGGCTGTGCTGGGCTTAAGGTCTATTGCAGCTTTGCAAAAAGTTGTGATTAAAGCGGACCGACTGGGGAAAATAAAAACAGTCTGGCAATACGTAACATTAGCCTGGTTGATACTGGAGCTACCTTTCGTTGATCTTTGGGTTATCGGTATGGTTATTATTACACTGATATCGGGATTTAATTATTTTTATGAGAACCGAGAGGTTTTAAAAAGTGGCTGATTTTAAGGATATTCTTATGCAGAAGGAAGTAAAAAATCTGGATGCAATTCCCTTTAAGGTCGCTGACCTGATAAAAGAAAAAAAATATCAGCTGGTTATTGCCGAATCTATTACGGGTGGGGATTTAAGTGCTAATATAGTTAGAGTGCCGGGTGCTTCTGATTTTTTTGTCGGAGGCATTGTGGCTTACAGCAATTTGATAAAAGTGCGTGAATGTTTGGTAAATCCCCAGACAATCCAGCGTTATGGGGCTGTAAGTGCGCAGGTTACCATGGAAATGGCCAAAGGAGTGCAGCATAAATATCAAACGCAGATTGCGTTGGCCACTACCGGATTTGCCGGACCCAAACGGGAAATGGAAAAAGTGGGTTTGGTTTACATAACGTTGCTTATTGAGCAACAGGAATATAGCAAGAATTTTATATTTAGCGGAGAAAGAACAGATATTATTAAACAAACATCTTTTGCTGCCCTGGAGTTACTAAGATATTATCTGGAAAATTTTAAATAAGGAGGTTTTTTTATGGCTGAGAATGATTTAAGTAAAGCAGTGGATATAGCAATGCATCAGATTGAAAAAAATTTTGGCAAGGGTGCGATAATGAAGCTGGGTGATGTGAAAAAACTGGCAATGGATTATATTCCTACCGGTTCTCTCAGGCTGGACGCGGCTTTGGGTGTTGGAGGACTGCCTAAAGGTCGTGTGGTAGAAGTTTTTGGGCCGGAAAGTTCAGGTAAAACCACAGTTTCCTTGCACATAATTGCAGAAGCTCAAAAGCGCGGAGGTATTTGTGCTTTTATTGACGCGGAACATGCGCTGGATCCCACATACGCAAAAAATATCGGAGTAAATACCAAGGAACTTCTAATTTCCCAACCGGACTATGGTGAACAGGCTTTGGAAATCGCTGAAACACTGGTGAAGAGCGGGGCTGTGGAAGTAATTGTTGTAGATTCCGTAGCAGCGCTGGTACCCAAGGCGGAACTGGATGGAGAAATGGGGGATTCCCATATAGGACTACAAGCCAGGTTGATGTCGCAGGCGTTGCGCAAACTGACCGCGTCAGTTAGCAAATCATCAACTATTGTTATATTTGTTAATCAGTTACGTGAAAAAGTCGGTATTATGTTCGGTAATCCGGAAGTTACACCCGGCGGCAAGGCTTTGAAATTTTATTCATCGATAAGGCTGGATGTAAGAAAAAGAGACAGTATTAAAAAGGGTGAGGATGTTATCGGAACACTCACAAAAATAAAAGTTGTAAAAAATAAAGTAGCCATTCCTTTCAAAGAAGCTACGGTAGAAATTATTTACGGGAAAGGAATTTCTAAAACAGCAGAAATACTGGATATAGCTGTTGAAAATAATCTCATAGAAAAGTATGGGTCCTGGTATAGTTACAATAATGAAAAAATAGGGCAGGGCAAGGATAACGCTCAACTATACCTCGAAAATAATCCCGAGATTATGGCAACTCTGGAAAAAAAGATTAGGGAGATTTTAGGTATACCAGTTAAGTAATGTAAATTTAATTTAAAGGAGGTTCAAGATGATGATAATTACCATCGTAGTATTTGTAGTATTATTCGCAGGATTAAGTTATTGGTTATTTGTTCAGAATAATATCATTCAGAAAAAAGAAAAAGAAGTGGAAGCCAGGACCGCTAAACTGGTAAAGGAAGCAGAAAGAGCTGCAGAGGATATAAGGCGCGAAGCATTAATTCAGTCCAAAGAAGAAATGCTCAAAATCAGAAATGAAGCCGAGAATGAGTTAAAGGAAAGAAGAGAAAAACAGTTGCTTCAGGAAAACCGTCTTATTCAGAAAGAAGAACATCTGGATGTACGCGAGGCCCATCTGGAAACCAAAGAAGGTGAATTGCAGAAAAAGACCGCTTCCGTAGAAAAACAGCAACAGGATATTGAGGTTGTTTATCAGAAGCAGATTGAAATACTGGAGAAGGTTGCTCAGCTTGGCCGTGAAGACGCAAAAAAGATGCTGCTGGAACATCTGGACAGAGAAGTGAAATTTGAAGCTGCCAAGATTATTAAGGAAACAGAGGAACTGGCGCAAAAAACTTCGGTAAGAAAAGCCAGAGAAATTATAGCTACTGCCATCCAACGTTGTGCTGTAGACAATGTTGTGGAAATCACAACTTCCGTTGTGGCATTACCGAACGATGAAATGAAGGGCCGCTTGATAGGTCGTGAAGGACGAAATATTCGTGCTTTTGAAACTTTAACAGGTATAGACCTGATTATTGATGATACTCCGGAAACTGTTGTGTTATCGGGTTTTGACCCCATACGCAGGGAGATCGCCAAATTAACTCTGGAGAAATTGATACAGGATGGCAGGATCCACCCGACAAGAATTGAAGATATCTATAATCAGGCCAAGAAGGATCTGGAAGCCATTATCATGGACATTGGAGAAAGATCCGCCCTGGAAGCAGATGTACAGAACCTGTCACAAAATATTATTTATTTGCTGGGCAGGTTGCATTACCGCACTAGTTACGGTCAGAATGTTTTACAGCACAGTATAGAAGTTGCGCATATAGCTTCACTTATGGCTCAGGAACTGAATGTAAACGTTAGGCTGGCCAGAAGAGCCGGTTTACTGCATGACATCGGCAAGGCGATAGACTTCGAACGTGAAGGTACCCATGCTCAGTTGGGAGCAGACTTCGCTGTGAAAAATGGAGAAAACGAAGAAGTAATTCACGCCATTCTGGCCCACCACGAAGAAACAAAACCGCAGACTATTGAAGCAATCCTGGTCGCGGCTGCTGATGCCATATCTGCTTCCAGACCGGGTGCCAGAAGAGAGTCTATAGAAGCTTATATTAAGCGTCTGGAAACTTTGGAAAACCTGGCAATTTCCTTCTCCGGCGTAGAAAAAGCTTTTGCTATTCAATCAGGCAGAGAAATCAGGGTCATGGTAAAACCGGATATTATTAACGACAAGCTGGCTTCCAAGCTGGCCCGTGATATTGTTAAAAAGATTGAAAGTGAACTGGAATATCCAGGGACAATAAAAGTTACGGTAATCAGAGAAACCAGGGTACAGGAAGTCGCTAAATAAATGATTAAGGTTCTGTTTTTTGGCGATATTGTAGGCAAAATAGGGCGGGATATGTTTTTCGCCCAATTGCCGGAATTGAAAAAAAAGTTTAAACCTGACCTGGTTATCATTAATGGAGAAAACTCAGCTAACGGCAAGGGCATTACCTCCAAGATTTATCATAGTTATTTACAGGCCGGAGTTGATTGTGTAACTTCCGGTAATCATATATTTGATAATAAGGAGATATTGCCTCTGATTGATGAGTATGAAGCACTTATCCGTCCGGCAAATTATCCGGTAAGCGTTCCTGGGAACGTGGTTTATAAAAAAGTAATAAAAGGTACAAAGATTGCTGTTGTAAATTTTTTGGGCCAGGTTTTTATGCCTCCGGTTGATAATCCTTTCCATGTTTTTGAGTCCATGCTAAATACTGTCTTAAAAGACAGTTCGTTAATTATCGCCGATATACATGCTGAAGCTACTTCTGAAAAAATGGCCTTTGCTTACAATTATACCGGGAAATTATCGGCAGTTTGCGGAACACACACACATATCCAGACCTCTGACGCGCAAATACTGGGTGAACATACGGCGTATATAACAGACCTGGGGATGATAGGCGCTAAACACTCAATCCTGGGTATGGCTCCGGAATCCATAATTAACCGTTTTATTACTTATATGCCGGAGAGGATTGCTCCACCAGAAACTGATGAAGAAGTTGTTATGGATTATGTGTTTATGGAGTTCGACACTTCAGGCAAGGCCTGCAATATAGAATCATTTCATAATATACTGGAAGTGGAATAAATTATACTCTTAGCAAAATGGTTTTCGGCATTGTTGCCTGCGTCGTTCGCAGCTCAATGTACCATTAAGTACACCTCCGCTGCTCGCTTCTTGGCGCCTCGTCGAAATTCCATTTTGCGTCGAGTATGATTTCAAAAATATTAATAGATTTGGGTTTAGTTATAGATTTTATTAATTTCAACCTGATATTGTGCCTGTAAATTTTCCAGTTGATTTTTGAAGTTACTCTGGATGTCTCCCAGTTTGTTCTCGAAAAGGTTTTGCTTGTTTTCAAAGACTTGTTGTTTTCTGGCCAGAAGCACTTTATATTCCTTATCTTTGTTTTGCAAATGAGAATCAAAAGATTTTTTTATGGTAGCCAGTTGTTGAACATAAGTTTCCTTGATTTGATCTTTATCAGGCTCAAATACGACCTTTAATTTTTCAACATCTTTTTGACTTTGTTCTTTCATCGTTTGCAGATTTTTTTCATAGTCATTCTGAATAGCCAAATATTGTTCACGGAGTTCGAAAATTTGTCCTTCAAAGTGTTTTTTCACCTGTTCCATTTTTTGAGTGTAAATGATTTTTTGCTTACTTAAGGAAATCAGCAATTTTCTTACAGTATTATTATAATCATTCATAACAGCTTCTTTTTGAGTATTTAGCTGTACTATCTCTTGTTGGGTTTTATTCTTTATTATTTCAACATCAGCTAAGGACATTTCTTTTAATTGGGCGATTTTCTCCAAATTTTCCATTTCTATTTTTTTTGCTTTCTCTTCAGCTTTTTCGATAATTTTTTTACTGTCAAATTCATTTTTTTCTTGAAGCTGAGCGATCTCTTCAAGCTTTTTTACACTTTTTGTTTCTATTTCTTTGGCTTTTTCTTCTGCTTTTTCTTCTAATTTTTGTTTCTTTTGCAGGGCTTCCTGTAGAATTTTGTCAGCCTCGAAGCGGGCTTTATTTTCTATGTTATTTTTTATAGCCGTAGAAGCTTCCTGAATTTTTTCAGCTTTGTTCTGAGCTTCCTCGATGAGAGCAAAAGCCTTTACATTGGATTTCTCCAGGATATTCTTTGCTTCAATCTCTGCTTTTGTAATTATTTCCGATGCTTCCTTTTCCATCTTAGACTTTTCCAGTTCATTTTCTTTCTCAGCATCTTTTATCATTTGTTTAGCCTGCTGCTTTGCCTGAGAAACCATACCGGTTGCATTGTCTTTAGCCTGATTAATAATTTGCTCCGATTGTTCGATGGCCATTTTTTTAAGCTGTTCAATTTCAGTTAAAGCTGATTGCTTTTGCTGGCGCAGGACTTCTTCTATTTCTTGTTTATGTTTTTTAGAATTTTTAATGATTGATTCAGCGTCTTTTTCAGCTTCTTTCAGATAATCCCTGGCAATATCTTTGGCATCCGAGGAAATTTTATCGGCTTCTACCCGGGTTTCATTTAAAATATTATTTGATTCCAGTTCAGCTTCATGAATTAGTGTTTGGGCTTTTGCTTTTATATGGTCAGCTTCCAGCCGTGCCGCGACAATCAGCTGGTCTGCAGTATTTGTAGAGATTTCTCTGATTTCTTCTATGTCTTTAAGTATAGATTCCTTAAGTTGCAGCAGTTCTTTTTCACCGTTTTTTCTATTAATTTCTGCGTTATCTATTATTTCATCAGCCTGTTTCTGTGCGTTTATTAAAATAACTTTTGACGTCCCGGCTGCTTCCAGCTTAATACGTTCAGCTTCACTGTTAGCAAAATCTATTGTTTGCTCGCATTCAGCCTGCATCTGCTGTACGTCTTTTCCCATCTCCATTTTCTTTTGTGTCGCTTCATTTATGATTTTATCTGCCTTGCGCTGGGATTCAGCTATATTTTTTTGAGTTTGTAATTCCGCTGATTTTTTTGTTTTTTCGGCAATAGAAATTATCAGGCTTGCCTTTTGATGGGCATTAACCAGAAGCTGTTCAGCCTGGTCTTGAGCATTTTCCAGCAATTCTTTGGCTTTAATTTCAGCTTCCCGCATTTTTTGATCAGTTTCTATCCGGAACTGCTCAGCTTGTTCAACGGTAATTTCAGCTTCTTTCTCATATTCTTTAACCGCGATTCTTGCTTTTTCCATTATGCGCTCAGCTTCCAGTTGAGCTTCATAAATTAATGCCGAAGAATTTTTGGTTGCGTCCGCCAGCATTCTTTCGGCATCGAGTGTTGCCTGTTTATTAATTTGTTCGGCATCATTTTTTAAGAACTGGGCATCGGATTCTGCTCCGGCTTTGAGTTGAATTGCGCTATTGTGTATATACTCTGCTTTTTTCTGAGCCAGTTCTACCAGTTCATTAGCCTGAATACCGGCGTTTTTCAGGATCCGGTCAGCTTCAAGGTTTGCTTCTGCGCTAACCTGTCTGGCGTCATCTTTCCATTTTTGTACTTCCTGTTTATAATCTTCTTTCTGCTTCAAAGTTCTGTTTATAATGGCTTCAGCTTCATTCTGGGCATTGCTGATTATCACTGCGGATTTACCTTGGGCCACAGCCAAAATACTATCCGCTTCCGCTTTGGCACTATTAATAATTTGCTGGAACTCTTTTTGAAAATGTCTTTTGTTGGCTTCTGTCTGTTGCTTGACCTTATTGGCATCTTCAAGAACAGACTTTGCGTCCTGTTTGGCTTTTGTCAGGATATTGTCGGCTTCCAGCAGTTTTTTGCTTACAACTTTTTCAACATCAAGTCGTGCTTGTTCGGCCTTCATGCTGATTAGCTGTACGTCTTTTTGCGCAGCCTGAATAATCTGATCTGCCTTGGCACAGGCATCGTCTACCATTTTGCCGGAACTCATATTGGCCTGTGCGCTGATTTGCATTGCTTCATCCTTCAGAAGCTGGGCGCTTCCCTCAGCTTCGGCCTTAACAAGATTGGCATTATCAATTATGAAGTCAGCTTTTTTCGTGGCAGTTTCCAGAATTTCCTTAGCTTTGTCCTCAGCTTCTTTTTGAGCGGTTTTAATAATATTTTTCGATTCTTGTTTTAATTCCTGAAGTTCTGCCTTTAACTGGTTTTTTTGCAGTTCGGCTTTATCAATAATATTCTGTGCGTCAGTTTTAGCTGATCCCAGAATGTTTTCAGCCTGAGTTTTGGCTTCAATGATTATTTCATCAGCTTCTTTTTTGGCTGATACTGTTTGCGTCTGGTTTTCCTGCTGGACCTTGGTTAACAATTCATCCACTTTACTATAAGCATTGGTAATAAGTTCATCGGCTTCTGCTCTGGCAGCAGAGAGGATTTCCTTTTCTTTATCAGTAGCCCGGGCAAGAATACTGTCATATTCTTTTTGAGCGTCGCGGTTCAGGGCTTTTGTTTCATTTTTCATGGCTTGCAGCTCTGTTTTTAATAATTCTTTTTGTTCCAGAACCTTGTCAAGAATACTTTGAGCTTCATTCTGAGCAGTCTGAACAATTTTCTCGGCTTCCTGCTTGGCCATTGCTGCTTGTGTTTGATTGTCCTGCTGGACTTTGTTCATCAATTCAGTTGTTTTATTGTAGGTTTCGGAAATTAATTCATCAGCTTTGACTCTAGCCGCAGAGAGTATACCTTTTTCTTTGTTAGCAGCCTGGGCGAGAAGATTGTCCTGCTTTTCCTTTTGTTCCTGTGCCTTAGCCAGAATACTCTGAGCTTCATTCTGGGCAGCCTGAACAATTTTTCCAGCCTCCTCTTTGGCCAAAGCGGCTTGAACCTGAGTATCCTGCTGAACTTTGCTGAGCAGTTCGTCGACTTTGCAATAAGCACTGGTAATGAGTTCGTCGGCCTCAGCCCTGGCAGAGGAAAGCATTACTTTTTCTTTCTCGGCAACCTGAGCAAGAAGATTGTCATATTCCTTTTGAGCGTCACGGTTCAATGCTTTTGTCTCATTTTTCATAGCTTGCAGTTCTGTTTTCAACAATTCTTTTTGTTCATTAGCCTTAGTCAGTATGCTTTGGGCTTCATCATGGGCAATTTGGATAATTTTATTGGCTTCCTGTTTAGCTAATGCCTCTTGAGCTTTATTGTCCTGCTGGGCTTTGTTTGTCAATTCTTCTGCTTTATGAAGAGCATTAGTGATTAGTCCATCGGCTTCAACCCTGGCCGAAGAAAGGATTTCTTTTTCTTTAACTACAACATCTTGCATCCGAAGATCAAATTCTTTCTGCGCCTGCTTGTGAAAATCCCTGGCTTCGGAAATAATCACCATCGATTCATCCTTGGCTTTTTGTAACAAACTGTTGGCAGCATCTTGAGCTGTGCCGGTTATTTCACCTGATTTTATTTTTTGTTCCTGGAAATAATTAGTCGCATTAGCCTTTATTTGTTTTGCCTCATTAATAATACTGTCAGCATTTTTTCTTGCCTCAGCAAGAATTTGTTCGGCTTCCTGATTGGCATTATTAATGATTTGCTGTGAAACTTTGTTGAACTGTTTTATGTCTGTCTGGTTTTCAGTCTTTATTTGTTCTGCCCTGGCCATAACTTGTTGTGCTTCATTCATAGCTTTAGCTAAAATATTCTTGGCGTTATCTTTGGCTTCGTTAGTAATCTGTTCCGCGTCGGCTTTAGCCTGCACCAGGATATCTTTATAATCATCCTGAATTTTGCTTAAATTATCTTTCAAGTTATCTTTATGTAATTTTTGAAGAACTGTGTCCGCCTGTTTCTGGGCTTCAAGAATTATATTTTTAGCTTTCTGATCTGCTTCGGATATGGTTTTTTCAGATTGTTGCCGGGCTAATTTTTTAATTTCTTCGATATCGCTTAAGGCAAATTCTTTGATTTTTTGGACTTCCATATTCGCTTCATCTTTTAATTTTGAGGCTATTTCCAGTACTTCATCCGCCTTAAGCTGTGCTTGCTGGGAAATGACTCTTGCCTGTTCCGAAGCCCTGGTCAATATTTCTTCCGCAGTAGCCCTGGCCTTGCTTGTGATTTCCATGGAACTTTGTTTTAATTCCTGCACATTTTGTTCGGTTAGCTGTTTGGAAGAAACAGCATTACTGACTATTGATTCGGCTTTTTCATGAGCGTCTTTAATAATTTTTTCTGCTTCTTCTCTGGCTTTATTGATTATTTCATTTGTGTTTTGTTTAACCTGATCTATGTTTTTATTAGCGTTATCTTTGGTCTCTACAACATGGGCCAGAATAATGCCGGCTTCTTTTTCGGCTTGTTCTGTAATGAGCCGGGCTTTTTCATTAGCTTCAATAATAATTCGTTCGGATTCTTCTCTGGCCTTGCTTATTATTTCATTAGTGTTTTGCATAAGCTGGTCCATGTTTTTGTTAGCATTATCCTTGGCTTCCACAACATGGGATAAAATAGTATCGGCTTCTTTTTCAGCCTGTTCTGTAATAAGCCGGGCTTTTTCATTGGCTTCGGCAACGATCTCATTGGCTTCTTTTAAAACGAGATCTTTATATTGAGTGGCTTCCTCTATTTTTTTTGTTTTTAAATGTTCCAGTTCTTCATATGCTTTTTCAATAAATTTCAGAGTATAGGTTTGTGATTTATTTATAATATCATTTTGAACCAGAAGTACTTTGTCCGTTGCTGGCGATTCTTCCTGGCCATTAGCCGGAGAGCTTTGTTTAATGGTGTTTATCTTAAGGGATAGTTTTTCATTGCGTAATCTGGCAATATCATTCTGCAACTCTTTCTGCAAACGCAGATATTCACTTAAAATTCTCTCCTGTTGTTCTTGCTGAACTTTAAAGTCTTCTCGCTTTTTAAGTTCAAAATTTTTAACTTTTTCCCTGGAGCTGTCCAGGCTGTTTTTTATAGTTTCAAGCTCCATGGCCAGTTTATTTTTTTCTTCGCGGGCTTTACGTAAATCGTCATCAATGCGTATTTTTTCTTCCTGGGATTTAATAAGCATTTGTATGGTTTCGGACGTATTTATTTTGTCAGAACCAGTTGTTTCTTTGTGAATAATTTTTATATCCGGATTAGATATGGTTTTTTGCGTTTTTTTCTTCATAAAGAAAATCTATCCCCAACGTTTAATATTATATCTGGGTTAATGTTTATAGTCTATCAATTGATAGATTTTTTCTTCTTTTTTCAGTGGACAGAAAATGTATATTTTTTTACAGAAAAATTTCGGACATTCATTTTGTCTTTACATATTTTTGAACAGAGCGTCAATTTCGTCCTGGTTCATTTTCGCGTTGTCCACGCCGAATTCTTTTTGTTTGATACTGATGCGTCCCATTTTATTTAAGGCTTTTGCTGTTTTTATCAGGTAATCTTTGGCATTAGCCAGCTCAACTTCAGTAAAATTGTCTTTTCTTAAAGAAATTACTTCTTTGACCATGGCTTGAAGACCTGGAGCGAGCCCGCTGATCATGGTGTTGCGTTCATCTTCCGGAAATGATATCAGGCACATGGCCAGTAAGTTGGGATCAAGCTCCATAAATACCTTGGTTAAATCTTCTTTGTTAAGGGATAAAACATCCTCGAAAAGAACAATCATGTCACGGATTTCAGCCAGTACATCCGGATGTTTTTCGTGCAGGGCCATGGTCAGTTCTGTTTTCTTTTCCGTAGGGAATTTGTCCAGCAACGGTAATACAGCGTGTTTCCCTCCGATAAGACAGGCAACTTTTTCTTTGTAAGTTTTTTCCAGCTCTTCAATATCTTTGGCAGGATATTCAATTTCGTAAGTCAGAAAAGGAATAATGTCCGTTTGTTCTTCGGTATCGAACCTGGAAAAAATTACACTACCCAGATGGCTTGGCAGATAGGAGATTATTATAGCTACTTTTTGCCAGAATAAATCCTTATTAGGGTCATCAGCAGGAGGTTTGTCCCTTTCCAGCAAATAGGCAAGTTTGAGAATATTGCCTTCATTAACAAATTCAAAATAATCTCTGGTGCCGGCATCTTGTTTTATAGTGATTTCATCGTCAAAACCTTTGGTTGCAGCGTCAACGTTAATGCTGCTATTTGCTATTTGCGACGACATGCCACTCCCCCCGCCGCCGCCATAACCCCCACCACCACCACTGCTTGATTCTTTAGCGCTGCTTTCAGCTACGGTGGTAGCAATCCCGCTGGCGCTTTTTGCCAGCATAAACATAGCCAAGGCAACACCGGCAATTGTTAGGATTAGCAATATTCCCAAACCGATAAAAATGAGCTCTTTTAGTTCCAATTTATTTGCGGATGAACTTTTTTTATTAACCAGTGTACTGATAAATTCTTTAGAAGACTTGATTTCATTTTTAAAAAATTCTATGTTCTGATTATTTTCCACGGAACTTGCCTCAGCCTGTCGCATGCTGTTTTCTATAAGCAATTGAAATTTTTTGTCACTGTCATTCATTAAAACCGTATTCATGTCGGCATTATTTTTAAGAATTTCCTTGATACTATCCAGGAATTTGGCATCAGCCTTACTTGTATCATTTTTTTCAGGTTGGTAGAAATTTTCTTTATACAACTGAATTGTACTGTTCCGATACAAATCAAAGTCCAGCCAGCTTTTGATTTTTTTCAGGACCTCATCCTCATTTTTTATGGAAGAATTTAGCCAGACAGTAACTTCATAATGGCTAAAAATATAGACATTTTGAATATTGGACTTGGCAATTTGTTTAATTGGGACTCCAGGTAAAAATAATGTTTGGACACGCTGCGCGTTTTGGTTATTTACTTTCACCCGGACTTTAATAGCCACAATAACCTGATTTATTCCGAATATTTTATCCAGCAGATTTTGCAGGTCTTTTTCTTTGATCTGTTGATAGGAAAGAATTTCCGAACTGGAGTTAAATTCCATTTGTGTATTTTTTTCAGTATTCATAGATAAGATTTCTTCGGTATTTGTTTTTACAATATTGGACACGGGAAATTCTTTATTAAAATTTATGTCAGGATTTTCCTCACAAATGCTAACACTTGAAAATAGAAGTAAAAGAATAAGCATGACCCGGCGAGAAAATTTTGCTAACAAAGTTTTTTTACACATATTAATCTTCCAGGGTTTGCAGGAAGTAGATTATTTCCTGATTGTTGGGCTGATAATGTAAAACTCTTTTCCAATATTTTTTGGCCCGTTCATAATCCTGTAACATATAATAGATTGAGCCTTTAAGCGACAGTGCTCCGGTATGCGTTGGATCTTCTTTTAAAATAAGGTTACATTCTTCTATAGCCAACCAATACTGTGATTCATAAAAATATAACAGGGCTTTATTCAGACGTTTGGTGAGCAGGTCAAGTGATTCATTGGATAAATCTTCATAGAGTTGCTGATATTCGGTATCTTTTTTAGTGGCAACCTCCCAGAACATATCTATGAAAAAACGATTACGGTTATAATATGAACTTAGTTCAATTTTATCCAGCGACTTGGTGTTGCCCAACACAAAATCACTTACAGCCGATCCGACAATGTTTCTTTCTTTTTTCACCAGATTTTTTTCATAATTTTTTACTTCTTTTTCAATGTTGGGATTCTTTTTTAAAATCAGTATGAATTTTTCTCTGGTCAGCAGATCGTTATTCCCGTTGAAGCTGCTGAAATCTGTATCAGGGAAAAAGTTTTTTAATATTTTTATGGCAGCATTGATAGAAACCGGAGCTAACGGATCGGAAATTGTTCCATCAACAAATTTCTGTTCGATGGCGGTCTGCACGTAGGGAAAAGCACTCAGTTTACCGGTTATTGTAGATATATAGGGAATTTTGGCAGTAAAGTTGGGGGTCAGATTATTCATGACCATACCGATCAGCGCCACCTGGATTGCGTTTAAATGCGCGTTAAGCTGAAAAGTATTGTCTGTAAAAAGAGGCAAATAATTGTTGCCGGCAAAATATTGGATGTCATTATAATATGTGTTGTTTGCGCTGACATCTGCGACATCCAGAGAAAAAACAGGGCATGTTTGAAAAAAAAGGATAGCGGTACATACTATTGATATAATAATTCGTTTTTTAAAAATGTTTTATCCCCTATAATGTCGTCAAACATAAACATTCCGGGCTATCCGGCACGTGCTAAAAAATACCTGTTCCCTCTTAAGGACTTTAATTCTATTCTAATAAAAGATTGCTAGAAGTTCAACAAAAGCACGAAAAACCTAGGATGTTAACTTATTAACCAGAGTAATGAGCTTTTCTTCGTCAAAAGGTTTAACCAGAAAATTTTTAGCGCCATTTTGTAAGGCGTCCATGATAGTTTTTTGCTGGGACTCATTGGTGAGCATCACGACTTTTGCATTTCTATTTATTTTAATGATTTCTTTCAAAGCAGTTAATCCGTCCATTTCAGGCATGTTCACATCCATAAACACCATATCCGGGTTTTCACTTTGAAACATTTGAATACCGTTAGCCCCATTTACAGCTTCCAAAATGGTATGACCGATCGGCCCCAAAATATTTTTTATACGCATGCGAACAAAAGAAGCGTCATCAATAACAAGTACTTTGGCCATTTTTACATTATATCATATTAAAGCAGTTCATTAAGGCAGCTGATAATTTTTTCATCATCAAAAGGTTTGGCAATAAATTTTTTGGCTCCGCATTGAATGGCTTCCATAATTCTTTCTTGTTGAGCTTCATTGCTAAGCATTATTACTTTTGCAGATTTATCAAAATCGATTATTTCTTTTAAGGCTTCAATTCCATTCTTAACAGGCATGGTAATGTCCATAAAAACAATTTGTGGTGAATCTGATTTATATTTTTCTACTGCTATTTGACCGTTTTCAGCTTGAATAATTTCATGTCCGGATTTTTTTAACATATTTGCAATCTTAATTCGCATGAAGGAAGCATCATCAACGACAAGTATTTTAGCCATATAAATACTATGCTACAACAAAGCTTTCTGCCATACAAGGACAGAATGATATTAATATACCAGAAAAAAATAATGTTTCGGCGGAAAGCCGTCAGGGAATTTTGACTCATGTAACATATTGAAATAGAAACAATAGATTTTCGGAGGGGGACGATATGGAACTCAATATTATTTTAGCGCCTATAGTTATGGTATTTATTCTCTGGATAGGATTACCCGAGATTTTACATAAACCCATGGAATATTTGCATGCAGCGTCAATTATGATCGTTTTGGGTGGTTGTATGTTCGCCCTCATTCTGGGATCAAAATTTACAAATTTTAAATCATTCCTCAAGGCCCTGACTTTTATTGTGGTCCCGCCAAAACATACTGAGGCAGAGCATGCTATAAACACAATCGTGGAATTGGCTCGTGTAGGCAAAACCAAAGGTAAATCCGCTATCGTTAGTGAAATAGATAAAATTAAGGACCCATTTATGAAATATGGTGTCCAGTTGGTTGTAGATAAAACAGGGGAAAATTTTATCAGGTCCGCTCTCTATAATACCATTGAAGAAATGCAGGAGAGGCACAATATTATTATAACCTTATATAAAAACATGGCAGTTATAGCACCGGTTTGCGGTATGGTAGGTACTATAGTTGGTTTGATCCAGGTATTAAAAAACATGTCCGACCCTTCAACATTAGGGGCTTCAATGGCTTTGGGATTAATAGCCACTTTTTACGGAGGATTTTTTTCTGGGATGGTCTTCAGTCCCATCGCGCAAAAATTGAGAATATTAAGCGATGAAGAAGCACACTTAAAAAGAATGATGACCGAAGGTATTTTATTTATTGAAAGGGAAGAAATCCCTTTGAAAGTTGAGAAATATTTATATAGTTATCTCAGTTTTGCCAAATCTGATAAAAAAGGTAAAAAAGGCAAATAAGATGAGCTATAAGAAAAAAGTACATCAGGAGGAAGGCGAGAGTCCAATCGGATTTGTAATGTTCGGCGACCTTATGTCGCAGCTACTTTGTTTCTTTATTCTACTTTACGTCTTCGCAACAATAAGCGCCGCAAAATCCGGAGGAACAGACTATACGGATATGATCGCTCAAATGAGTCGAAATTTCAAACAAACAATGGAAAGAAAACCTATTACTATTCAGGAACCCAAAAAGGAAGAAAAATCCAAGCTGGTAGAGAAGGTTAGGCAGGTACTTATTGACCAGAAGCTGGAGCCATTTGTAGACTTGATTGTGGAGGATAAAAAAATCAGACTTATTTTTTCACAACCGGTTTTGTTTGATATAGCAGACGCCACTCTAAAGGCTGATTTCGCGAAAACATTGTCTCCGGTTGCCGATATAATAAAAGGAATATCCAATAATATAGTAGTTGAAGGTCATACAGACAATGTGCCTATTCATACTGAAAAGTATGATTCCAACTGGGTTCTTTCTTTTCATAGAGCATATAGCGTGGTAAATTATTTAACACAAACCAAAGGTATAGACCCGCAGCGTATTTCTGTAATGGGTTATGGTGAATACAGACCAAGATTTGCCAATGATACGCAGGCAAACAGGGATATGAACCGTCGTATCGAAGTAATAATTCTAACCGATGCAAATTTTGCCAATCCAACTCCTGCTTCTAAATAAAAAAATCGTCAGAATCGTTTAAATCCTTGCAATTTCCGGAGAAATGTTTAAAAACTATATAAATAGGGTATGGTGTATGTGGGGGATCAGAGTATTCGTATGCGAAAAATTATATATATATTATTAATTTGCTCTGTGGGCACATTTGCGATTGAGCATTATGGTTCCTTCGCGGAATGGAATGTGGGTGCGCGTTCTCTGGCGATGGGCCGGGCATATGTTGGACTGGCTGATGATGCATCTTCTTTATTTTGGAATCCTGCCGGAGTTATGCGACTTAAAAGCATGCAGGCCATGTTTCAGATGGTTATGCTCTATGAGCAATATAATATGATGTATGCAGGTTTTGCCCTTCCCGGCGCGGAATCCGCTCTCGGTGTGGAATTTTTAATGCTCGGCGGCTCGGGTATTGAAGGGCGGGACAAATATAATCAATTCACACAGATGGTCCAGGACAGCAAAATGGCAATAGGTTTAACTTATTCAAAAAGGGTTATGCAAAATGTGTTCATGGGCCTGAAGGGAAAATATTTTATGAGAACACTGGGCGCTGACGGAGACATGGCCATAGCCGGAGATATCTCACTTATGTATACTCTTACAGAACAATTGAGCCTGGGTTGGAGTTTAAACAATGTTGTCGGTATGGTAATGGGAGATACAAGCGACCAGTTGCTCAGTAATAGTATCGTAGGTTTGTCATATCGGGAAAAAGACCTGATATTTACCATAGATGCAAGGGACAATTTTAATGATTGGCACTTTGGAGCGGAATGGCTGCTGTTTAAAATGCTGGCCTTACGTTGCGGGGTAAATAATTACGAACTCAGTTTTGGTGGTGGTTTGAATGTTGGTATTTTGCAGTTTGATTTTGCTTATGTAATGAAGGAATTGGGTAGCAACATAGCATTTTCTACAAATCTCAGTTTTGGCGATAGTATGGATAATATGCAACAGAGTAAAATTGAGGCCTATATTGAAGAAGCCAAGGAACTTTTATTATATGATTATTTTTATTTAGCCAAGAAAAAGTTTGAAAACATCTTGCTACTTGACCCAAACAAACAAGAAGTCAGTGCAATTCTGGATCGTATTAATCTGGCTCTACCCCATATCGATTCCACTCTGGAAAAAGAATTGGCTTCATGGGACCGCTTTAAAGAAGGTAAGAAACTTTTTGACGCAAACAAGTATGAGGAAGCGCTAAGAAATTTTGAGGAAGTTCAGAAAATAAATTTTGGGAACAGATTTGTCATCTATTATATAGATGAATGCAAGCAAAAAATCGGCAAATAATTGATCTATCCCGAATTCTATATATAATCTAAAGTATAATCTTTTTAGAAAAAGAATAGGGGATTCTTTTGGCTCGTCCCGTTGGGAAGTTCTTTACAAAAATTACAGTTGTTTTTTTATTCCTTTTTACAGGTTTTATATTTTCATTAGACCCGCCCACTAATGGGTCTGTAACTATAAATAGCAACGATTTTTATGTAAATACAATTAATGTTAATTTAAGCTTATATGCTGTTGACGCTACTTCTATTAATATCAGCAATACGGATTTCGGAGCAGGTGTAACTGAGTCTTATGCAACAAACAAAAGTTGGAGCCTGGTGGAAGGAGACGGCCAGAAAACAGTTTACACGCAATTTATCAATGAATCGGGGAATATTAATGCCAGCGACACAATAACACTGGATACTACAGCACCAAATCCTGGGGTTTTAACAGTTCGCGATATGACCAATGGCAGTGGGCAGTTTACCAATGGGAGAATAGTTAGCGTAAACATCAGCGGAGAGAGTGACGGGCTATCCGGAATAGCCAAATACTATATAACTGAAAATAATAGTGCTCCGGGCCTGGATGATCCGGCCTGGCAGGACAAACCTGTTACTTATAATATTTTAAGTAATGAAGGCCCCGTAACCTTATATCTGTTTATTAAAGATAATGCAGCTAATATTAGTACACATGCATTTTATACAATTACCCTTGATTTAACAGTACCGGTGATTGATGCTTTTACTATTAAAGACAAAACAAGCGGTAATGAAAACTATACAAATGAGATTGTAATAAGTGTAGATGTTACAGAAGCGGGAGTAAGCGCAAGCTATGGCTACTATATAAGTGGAAACGCGAGTGCGCCGAATGGCGATAATAACGGGATATGGATAAACAAACCGGATACCTTCACACTAAGTAACGGCGATGCTGTAAAGACAGTCTACCTGTGGGTGAGAGACGAAGGCGGCAATACCGCCGGGACAAGCAGAACGATAACCTTGGATACGACAAGCCCGGATGTAACGAGTATAACGTTAACAGACCAGACCTACGCTAATACTAACTATAGCAACGCGGCATTAATCAATATCAACATAGCCG
>JAQURL010000006.1 GCA_028715625.1 Candidatus Margulisiibacteriota bacterium
AAATACTGGAAGGCAAAGCGTTTGGCCTGATCTTTGAAAAACCCAGTACCCGAACATATGTTTCCTTTGATATAGCAATCAATGACCTGGGTGGGCACTCAGTTACGCTACCCGTAACATCACTTGGGAACCGTGAATCCATATATGACATAGCGAAAACCATGGAACGTTATGTAGACGGCCTGATTATAAGAACATTTAAACAGCAGACCTTAGAAGATTTTGCCAGATATTTTTCCAAGCCTGTTATCAATGCTCTCTCTGATAAATTTCACCCCTGCCAGATTATGGCAGACTACCAGACTATAGTAGAAAAAAAGGGTAAGAAAAAAGTAAAGATAGCCTATCTTGGTGACGGTTTTAATGTAGCCAACTGCCTGACTATTCTTTCCAGTACAGTGGGTTATGATATACACCTGGGAATGCCAAAAGGTTATGAACCTTCCGCTGAAATTTTAGCCCTGGCGAAAAAAAATGCCCTAAAAAGCGGATCCAGTATAGTTGTAAGTCATGACGCAAAGGCGGTAGCAGAAGATGCCGATGTTTTATATACCGACACGTGGATTCCCATGGGCAAAGAAGCTGAGGAAAATAAACGCATCAAAGTATTTCAACCTTTTCAATTGAACACGACCATTCTAAAAAAAGCTAAAAAAGACGCAATAGTAATGCATTGTCTGCCGGCACATCGGGGACAGGAAATAACCGATGAAGTCATCGACGGCAAGCAATCAGTTGTATTTGATGAAGCTGAGAACAGACTGCATATTCAAAAAGCGATTCTCACTTATTTATACAGCTAAGCAGTACATTCCTGTATTATATTTAACCTGTAAACAAATTTAATGTCCATTTAAAAAAATGCTATACTAAAAATAATGATAAAAAACATAACAATCCAAAGCTTTAAGCCCGGCCAGGAAAAAGAAATCTATTTGTTGATTAAAAAGGTTTTTGACGAACTGATCGGCATTGAATATTCCGCTGAAGGTATAACGAGTTTTTATGATTTTATAGATCCGCAAAATATCCTGAACAGATTTCTAAACAAAAATATTATACTTCTGGCAAAAGACAATGGAAAGATCGTCGGAATGCTGGAAACACGAGACTTTAATCATATCTGCCTGTTCTTTGTAAACAAAAAATATCACCATCAAGGGATCGGTAAAAAATTATTTTTGAAAATGTTAAGTATGGTAAAAAGTCATACAAAATTTATTGATGTAAACGCTTCACCATATTCTGAAAAAATTTATGCGAAATTGGGCTTCCAAAAAACAAGCGAACAAACAGTTAAAAATGGTATAAAATTTATCCCGATGAAAATGACTATATCGTCCTCATAATTAATTTACTTCCGCTTAAATATGGCCTCCATAATTCTTCCACCCATCTCTTCGTGTGACAATTTTTCTGATATTTCCTGATAATATTTATCCATAGCTGTTTTCAATATTCTGCTTTTCTCCAATTCCTGACCGACATCCTTATTATGGAGGGCGGCATATTTTTTTATTCTATCCAGTTCAAGTACAAATTCGCTGAACTGTGCCTGATCAGGGCTGTTACTTGCGATATCAGCCAATAACTTTTCACACCAAACAATTTCGGAATTTAACTGCACTTTCCCAAAATCCATCAATCCTGCTCTTATCATTTGTTCAGCAATAGTCTGTTGAGGCTGTGAACCCCCTACAACTCCTATTCCCTTTCTGGATTTTTTTTGTTTTTTTAAATTGATAATTTTCTTATTCAAATGCTATTCCTTTTGCAATTTATTTATATATCGTATCAGGGTAGGAATAAAATTCATCAGACTAATTTTATTGCTAAGTTTTTGATTCAAGTGAAAACATGTTTCGATAATTTTATGAATTAAAAATCTAGCGATGAAACTCGCTGTCCAGAGGTTTCCCGAAAAATTTGTGAGCCAGCTTTGCTTTGGTCCCGTCTAAAATATTATAAACACAGGGGACTACAACCAGGGTAAGCATAGTTGCCACAGCCAAACCGAAAATAACGGCATTAGACATAGAGGCCCACCATTCTGAAGAATCGGAATGTGTAACAATAATAAACTTGTGAAAATCTATACTCACACCTGTAGACATCGGCAGCAATCCCAGAATTGCCGTAGATGCGGTAAGCAGCACCGGACGTGTTCTGATAATGCCCGCGTGGACCAGGGCTTCAATCCTGCTCATGCCTTTTTCGCGCAGTCTGACTGTGAAATCCAGAAGCAATATACCGTTCTTAACGACTATACCCGCGAGAGTGATTACACCGACACCGGTCATGATGATACAAAAAGGTGTTCTGGTAATTATCAGGCCCCAGAGCAGCCCGATAAACGTTAAAACAATTGTACCCAGTATGATAATGGGTATCAGGAAGGAATGAAACTGAGCTATCAATACTAAAAAAATTAAAAATATGGTAAACAAAAAAGCATTGGATAAAAAGCTCGAGGCTTTTTTCTGTTCTTCTTCTTCACCGGTAAAACTTATTTTATAACCTTCAGGTACTACCAGGGTTTTTGCCAGCATTTTTTTAACGTCCCCTCGCAAGACCTGGCTGTTATAACCTTTCTCAACTTCAGCGGTAACTTCTATTACCCGATCAAACTCTTTATGCTGGATATAACCTATTCCTTTAGAAAAATGAATATCTGCGAAAACTTTCAGGGGTATATTTTTACCCTGGAAATTCATAACAAAAATATTTTCTATATCCTCCAGGTTTTGTCGGCTTTCCTGGGGATAACGCACGGTTATATCGTATTCATCACCGGTATCCTTGTCCCTGAAAACTGATACTTTTGTACCGTAAATAGCTGTTCTTATGGCTCCGGCAACTAACGCCGTATTAACTCCCAGTAAAGCCATTTTGCCACGATCCAGGCTCACGGTTATTTCCGGCAAACCTTCTTCATAAGTATCCTGAATATTAATGAGGCCTTTTATATTTTTTAATTGTTTCTGCACTTGTTCGGAATAATCAATAAGTTTGTCAAAGTTCTCGCCGCTGATACGTACTGATACAGGAGCTCCTCTGGGAGGGCCTCCCTCAGGTCTGGTAACATCAATCTCCGCACCCGGCACATCTCTAACCTCTTCCCTTATTTTTTTCAAGGTATCTCTGGGGTCGAAATCCTTACCGACCGGATCAATGGCCCGCTGCTTAAAATCTATAGCAATCTGCGCTTTATTGGGATTGGTCTGGCCAGGGTTAAATCCGCCTATCTGACCACCGATATTGGCGTTGAAATTTTTAATATCATCATATTTATATAGAAATTTTTCTATCCTTGAGGCGACTTTGTCGGTCTCGCTCAAAACAGCATCGCCTGGCAACTTCACAGTAATATAACCCTGAGTAGGTGTTATATCCGGGAAAAAAATCACTCCTTTGCCCAATTTACCATAGGCGATTATTGAAATTATGAGCAGCATGAATACAAAACCAATTGTAGCTTTGCTATGTTTTAAAGCAAATCTGAGCAAACGCTCATAAGCCTGCATAATACGCCCAGGTTGTTTCTGATTGTCTTCACCTTCATTTTGAAAATTTTGTTTGTGAGCGGAAGCAATACCCATTATCCGCGAACCGATAACCGGATTTACAAACAGCGCAATGACCAGAGAACAGGTTAATGTAACAATGACCGTAACCGGCATATAACCCATGAACTTGCCCATAATCCCAGGCCAGAAAACAAGAGGGAAAAAAGCCGCGAGAGTGGTAAGAGTAGAAGTTATTACCGGTATGGCAACTTCTTTGGTACCCTGGTAACAGGCTTTTTTCAACTTTACACCTTTTTCCAGATAACGATAAATGTTTTCAACTACAACTATGGCGTCATCGGCCAATAATCCCAAAACCAATACCAGGGAAAACAATACAATCATATTCAGCGTGTAACCCAGTTTCTGCAAAATTATAAAAGACAAAAACATGGAAAGCGGTATTGCGGTTGATACAAGAATAGCGTTACGAAATCCAAGGAAGATAAACAGAACTATAGCTACTAAAAGAAATCCGGTAATAACATGATTTTCCAGATCAAAAACCATTTCCTTGATTTGTATAGACTGGTCACCTACAAAAGATATCTTCAATCCTTCAATCTTCTGCTTTTTCATATAGTCGTTAGTAACTTTTTTCACTTTTTCGGAAATTTCCAGCAAATTGGTACCGGACCTTTTGGTTAGTGAAATCGAAATGTTCGGTTCGCCGTTAAATCTGGAGTAACTTTCCTGATCTTTGAATGTATCTACAACTTCGGCGATATCCTTTAAAAATATCGGAGTACCTTTGGCGGACTTTATTATGATATTACGAATTTCTTCGATGTTATTAAACTCCCCCGGTATTCGTATGGAATATTTGGCTTTACCCATATCAATATTACCGCCGGGGATGTTGATATTTTCACCCTGAATAGCCCTGGCAATATCCATGTAGGACAGCAGTTTTTCCTGTAATTTTTCAGGAGAAACGATAATTCTAATTTCTCTTTCCTGGCCGCCGATAACATTTACGTCCAGCACTCCATTAACTTTTTCCAGTTCGTCTTTGAGCTTGTCTGCTATTTGCTTAAGCCTTACCAGGTCCAGACGTCCATATAAGTTAACATAAATAAATGGAAAATTTTCGAAACTGAACTCATTCACCGCGGGTGGGTCAGCGTCTTTGGGCAAATCGTTCTTGGCCAGATCAACCCTGTCTTTAACACGCTGCAAATCGGTTTCGATATCTGTATCGGGTGAGAACTCCAGAAAAATAGAAGAAACACTTTCACGGGATGTACTGGTGATTTTATCCAGACCTTTAATATTTTTTAATTTCTTTTCTAAAGGGTCGGTAACTAATGTTTCTATGTCCTTGGGTGATACACCAAGATAAAAAGTGTTTATAAAAATATAAGGTACCTTGATATCAGGGAATATTTCTCTGGGCATGGAAAAATAAGATTTGATACCAAAAATTACTATGATAAAAACAGTAACAAAAATTGTAAGATAATTTTTTATAGCGAATTTAATAAGTTTCATTCTAAAATTACCTCAGTATTTTATTCGATAACATTAACTTTGGAATTTTCCGCTACATATTTGTTGCCTTCAATTATCAAATGATCTCCCTTTTTTAAACCCTTGATAACCCTGACAACATCTTCCTTGGCGTCTCCCAGCTCAATATCTCTTCTTACGGCTATCCCGTTTTCTTCCAGATAAACATAGTTTCCGTTACCGGATTGTTCAACAAGACTGAAAGGTATAACAACTGCGTTCTGATAGGTGTCCAGGAGGATAGAAATATCCGCGATCATGCCACCTTTGACGATCCCGTTTTTGTTGTCAAATTCAATCAATACCGGAAAAGTTTTGGTATCCTGATTGGCCTGAGTACCGACATGGGTAATATCTCCGGTAATAACCAGTTCAGGGTAGGCGCTAAGTTTTATAGTAACATCATTACCTTTTCTAATTCTTACTATACTTAATTCATTTACACCGACTTCAGCTTCCATTTTATCGGTATTTACAATTCTTACAATTTGTTTGCCAGGTCCTGCGGTTTCGTAAAGGTCTATATATTTTTCGGCTATTACACCGTTTATAGGACTTACAATTTTGGAGTTATTAAAATTTATTTTGGCCAGGCTTAAAGAGGCCTGCGCAACCTTAAACTGAGTAGCAGCTCCTTCTATCTGCTGATCGGAGATAAGTTTCTTTTCAAATAAATTTTTTTGTCTTTTATAAGTACTGGCTGCCAACTCATAGTTAGCCTGTGCTTGTCTCAAAGTAGCTTCTACCATATCAGGATCAATACGGGCTATAAGCTGGCCCTTTTTAACTTTCATACCGATTTCGGCATTCAAATAGGTCACTTCTCCACCCAATTTTGCGCTTATGACATAATCTTCTTTGGCCTTTAAAGTGGCAACCGTTTTTACGTTGGCGGTAAAATTCTGTTCTTGCAGGACCATTATCTTTACAGGTATTATTTTGTCCTGTCCGTTTGCAGACTGTTTATTTTCCAGGCTTAGCTTTTTGGCTATTTTTGCCTGCTGCAAAGCTGCCTTTGAATTTTTTCTGGTTATAAAAGTGTTGCAACCAAAAATTACCAGGATAATAATTATGGCAATGACCAGAGTTTTTTTCATAATTTATACTCCTTTTCCACGTATCTGGCTAACTGGCCAATAGACTTCAGCCATTTGATAACCTGCAGCGCATATTCCACTTTCGCTTCAATGAGCTTGCTTCTGGCGTTCAAAAGCTGATTATGCGCGTCGATTAACTCCAGATTAGTGACGTCTCCTAAATTATATCGTGAGCGAGTGAAGTTTGTTGCTTCAATATTTACTTTTTCTTCTTCTTCGATAGATTCTATTTTTGCTTTGGCTGCTTTAATACCATGCAGATTATTGGTCAGTTCATTATCAATTGATTTTTTCATCTGCTCCTGTTGCTTGCTGATAATTTCATAATTGGCCTGAGCTTCATCTACTTTGGACTGAGTTGTTCCGAAATCAAAAACATTCCAGTTGCCGTTAATACCATATGACCAATCACGATTGGCATCATTAAAACTGAAACCGGTACTATTTTGATAACCATAGGAACCGACCAGCATGACTGTCGGCCAGTAGTTGCCGCGCTGAATATCGATATTTGTCTGCAACAGCTTTAAAGTATTCTCAAACTGCAGATAGTCACTGCGTTCATTAATAACTTTATTCAAATCCGCATCCACAGGATAATTATTAGCCTGATACAGATCATTGATAATAGAGCTGTCCAGCTTTCTTACTGCCAATTTTGTATTAAGTAAAAGTTCCAAATTGTTATATAAAGTATCAAGGTTGTTTTTTAAATTTATTAGCGATACCTTAATCGACGCCAAGCCGGACTTGCTGCGTAAAACATCCATCTGGGTAGCCAGACCGTTCTTTTGAAGTTCCACAGCTTTATTTAATATCTGGTCAAATTGCTTTTTTGTGTCTTCCAGAACTTCGATATTTTTTTCCAGTTGAATTATTGTTAAGTATAAACTGAATATATTTGAATAAACTTCTTCTTTAGTAAAATCAAGCTGGGCCTGCGCCGCTTTAAGCCCATAATCAGAAGCAATGATTGCCGGCATAACATTTCCGTTAAAAATTATTTGAGATACTGAAGCCTTGGCAGAATAAATATCATTCACATTCAAAGCAGATAAGCTGCCAAATGCTGACATATTAATAGATGGAACATTGGCAAAAGCAGCTCCGAAACTTGAAAAAGCAGTATTAGACAATCGGTTCTGATAACTATCAATCTTGTTATAGCCCGCTGCTATTGAAAATTTGGGAAAAACCGTTGACCAGGCCTGATTGGTTTGCGCCCTGGCTATATTATATTTATCACGGGCGATCTGGATCTGCAGATTGTTTTGATTTGCTAAATTGATTACCGCGGGAATGCTTACAATATCTGAAGAAACAACCTCGGCCCATAAACCAGCAGAAAGTAATATCAAAATTAGAACTATTCTTTTCATCAGATCACCTTTTTTGCTTTATGAACACTGTTCATTATAGCATGAAACCTTGCTTCGTCAACCATGATTATATTAACTTTTGTTCGTTAATATTTCAATTAAATAATTTTGCTGAAAATTTCAGCCAAATCTGCAACTTTTACCTTTTATGTACGTTATTTTAATAGGTAAATACGCGTATGAAAATGAACTTTAAAATTATCCATTCACCTCTGCAAATTTCTATTACCGAAAATCCAGGTTGTGATTACCTGAATAATCCGGTCAAATGGGATTTCCAGAAAAGGATCCAGGATACATCGCTGGATGTGTTTTCTTACACAAAACTGGGCAACAATCTGAACCTTGTCGTGTGGTGCGATACTGAGGGGATACTGGTTAACCCTACTACCGAATCACTGAATGTTCTGCAATGCGCCGGGATCAACATGAACCTTATAAAGGTGGTAATAATCACTGAAAATAATCAGGCTGTAGCTGACGGGCTGTTGAAATTGATATTAAATCGCGAACGCCTTCAGGTTGTAGCTGATGAAAGAGTTCTGCAGGAACTTCAAAACATGCTTGATAATTTGAACCCGGAATTCAGCGGCGAATATGATATAAAAAGCTGGATAGATTTCATACCTTTGTCTGCTGAATCGTCGGCTTTAATAAAATCCGGAGATTCACAGCAGTTAAAAATAGCCGCAAAGACCTCAGGTTTGTTTATAAAATTCAAAAAACATACATTGTTACTAGCCCAGGTTATGCACAAAAAACTGCTGGAAAATGAAATTATCATAGCGAGAAAACCTGATAAGGATTTTCTAAAAAGTTATTTGAGAGGGGTGGCCTTATTTTCACATCTTGACGATAAAGACCTGGAAACAATCATCGCGGAGTCGGAAGTAAAGGAAGTCCTGCCTCAGGAAAATATTGTAACCGAAGGAGAAGAATCCGATGCCTGCTATGTGTTGCTCAACGGTAAAGCCGATGTTGTAAACAAACAACAGGAAACAGTCTGGAGCTTTTGCGGTCGGGATTTTTTCGGAGAAGTGGGCCTGCAAAGTAATCAACCGCGCAACGCCACAATTACTGCCCGTACTTATGTTACTGCGTTAAAAATAAATAAAGATTTATACAACAGAATTATATACAACCCTTTACGCGGCTCCTCACAATTCAATGCCCAATTTAATGCCATCAAATGGAGTCTGGAAGCGTTTTTTAAGAAAATGGCCCCGGATATTCATCTTTCCGAAGCTTCTCTGGAGGAGATAGCTCTAAGGGTAAAACCGGAAAAATACACTGATGAAGTTCAGGAAGGCGCTGTCGGTGATTGTGCCTATATTATTCTGGAAGGCGATGTAAAGGTTAGCAGACACGGGCAGGACCTGGCCATACTGGGACCGTTATCCATCTTTGGAGAAATGGCGCTATTGATGTCTTCAGCCAGAAGAACGGCAACAGTTACCTCTGAAAAAGGGCAAGAAGTAAAAGTTCTGAAAATAAACAGAAAACTCTTTGAATTTATTCTTTATCGTTACCCTGGCGTGGACAAGGGATTAAAAGAAATAATGCTGCAGCGTAAAAGGGAAAGCCGAGCCAGGTTATTCCGGCCGTATCAGGTGTCTACCTCGGAAATCACGTCCCCTGTCTTTATCAAGAATACAACCGATGTAACTCTGCTCAGCAGATGGAACGGATTTCTGAAATTATTTTCCATAGAATTTAAAGCTGTAAGGACCAGTTTGCCGGAATTCAAAAAAATGACCGGAGAGATAGCTTTGCTGCAAAACCTGATAACAGGTTTGCTGGGTGAGACTTTATTAAGACAAGGTTACATTCAAAAAATCATTATGGGGGTAAACCTTAATAATCAGCGGATAGTCTACCTACCTTCAGAAAAAACACTGCTGGTATCTAAAGAATTATTTTCCTCAGATCGTGATACATTTATCAGGACCTGCCTGGTAGAACTTGGGAAAATAGTTTCGGTCTACCTCTGGGAAACAGAATTGACGCAGTCTGAAAAAACCGAACTGGAAGGAGACCTTTCCTTTCTTTTTAAACATGCCGACCTTCTTCCGGCAAATCTGAAAACCGGTATCGAAGGCTGTCTGCCTGATGCTGCCAGCATTATTATTCATTTTTTCAGACAATATGTCTTGTCCGGCGATGAGTTCAGAAACAGTTTAGCTTCGCTGGAACTGAATACGGAAATAAAAACAGCCCTGTCCCATATTTACAACTTGTTTAAAAACCTGCAATTTGCCGGGCGGGAATTTACAAATCACCAAATTCAACTGGATCTGTTTTCCCAGGATACCGCTTTAAGACATAACAGACTGCAGACCAAAGAACTCACTAAAGAAAAAGCCGGCGCCGCAGTGGGAGAAATCATCAATACTGCCTTTGCCAGGTTTGTTTACTACGATAAAACTTATTTATATAAAAAAATCTACGAACCTGAAATTTTTAATACGGTTAAATTCAATTTGATCCGGCAGATGAACAAACAGTTCACACATTTTAATATTCAGAAATTTTCAGACCATGTAATTGAAATATCGGTTTATGATCCGGCTATCCAGGAACGTTTTATACTTACTTTCAATCGGGTAAGGAACGGAAAATTCTACGGCTGGAAGCTAAATGAGACATTGCTCGCCACAAACCATATGAAGAATGTACCGCCTCCGGTAAAAGTGATACTGGTAAATCTGGAAAGTCAGCAATTCGGCGGTGTAAAAGGTACTCCTGAAAATGTGCTTACACTGGAAGCGTATTTGAATGCCTATGAAAAAGAAAAAGCCAGCGCTTCTATTTATGATTGCCAGTGGCCGGAAAATAATCTTGATTCCTTGCAAGCTGAGCTGGAATTAAATTGCCCGGACGTAATTGGTATTTCCGCTACTTTCGGCACATTGGGCGAACTGGAAAAACTGCTAACAAATCTGGAAAAACTTAAGAAAAAACCGTTAATAGTGGTAGGCGGCCTATTGAGCACCTGGACATATGATTATATTCTGGAGCGCTTTCCCAATGTTTTCTGCTCACGGTACGAGGGTGAAGAATCGCTGGCCAAACTTGTTGAACTGTTAAGCAATTTACCTGTAGATAATCTTCACCAGTTCATTACAAATAATCTGAGTGAATTATCCCTGATCCCCAACCTGGCCTTTAAACATGACGGACAGCTGCATGTTCACCCGCATATGTTTGTTGATCCTGCCACCATACCTGTGCCGGACAGACAGACAAACATAGATCGGGAAATCGCGGCCGGGTTTTTGCTGAACGCCGAAGGACTGGGTAGAGGCTGCGGTTACAGAAAATGCTGGTTTTGCACACATACACATGGAAAGATCAGATTTTTTCCTATGGAAAGATCAATAAAAGACTTTGAAGCTTACATGGAAGCCGGAGCGCCTTTCATTATTTATGTAGATGAAGATTTTTTATCCACGGAAAATTTTCAAAAAGGAATTGATTTTGCGAGTGAGGTGCTCAAACTCAAATCGAATTCCAGCAAGCCTTCTCCGGCTTTTTATATTGCCGCCAGAGCACAGGCTATTTTTAAGGCAAATGACCCTGAAGGAAATGAAAAACGTCTGGAAGTGTTACGTTTGCTCAAAAAAGCCGGTCTTAACAAAATCTTTTTGGGCGGTGAATCCGGTTCTGAAACCCAGTTTCACAAAGTGTACCATAAAGGCGGCAGCATCGCTGAGGTAGAAAAAGCCATTGAGATACTCAGACAGGAAGGTATTCAGGTTGTGGTCGGCTATATCACTTTTGATCCGGCGCTTACCCTGTCCGGCCTGGAAGATGATCTGGCCTTTATGCTCCGCAACAAACTTGTGGATGTTGACCCCCTGACAGAACCGCTCAATCCTTTTAAATATTACCGGGCGCAAATCGGCTCCACCCTTGTCAATAAATTCAGAAATATCGGGCTTATCTCCAGTTCCTTAAACAATGATCTGCTCTCCTATGATACTGTTTACCGTAACCAATTTATAAGTCTCATTACCGGTGCGGGTAATGTCTGGAAAAATATAACCAACGAGCTGGACTATTATTTGAAGGGTGTTTTGTGGTTTGCTGAGCAATCTGAGGAAGAAATGAAAAGGGCCGGGCATTTTGTAGGTCTCTATAACCATTTGAAGTCTCTGGATTTTCAGCTTATCGCCGCGCTTAATTCCATATTGAAGGTCATGGACATTACCGAGAGACAATGGTTAGACCGGCTGACCTTAAAACTTGACGGCCTTGAACCGCAAAAAATCATTTATGAGCTGAACAGGCTGTTTTTCCCGCATACGGAACTTGTGAAAAGTCTGGAAGATTATATCGCTAAAAACCCGGTCAAACTTGACGGTCAATTAATAAAAGATTTCATCCTGGGTAATTTCCCTGAAAATTTTGATTTCGGCACAAGTGACATAAATACTTATAAGACATGGCTAAAAGAAATAAGAGAAGATATAGGGCATCAACTAGTTTTTTACTTTAATAATAAAGAAGAAAAAAATAATCTTATAACTGATATAAATAAAACTGTAGCTGATTATCTGCATAAAAGATTGAAACTTTTAGAAAATTTCTCAGGTTCCAACTGGGAGGATTATTACAACATTCATCCTGAGGCAATTGTCCGGGGCCTGGAGTTTCAAAAAGCCATTAAAAAAAGTATCAGGGAGCATAAAAACACTCTGGAGAGTTCCGCGCAATATATAACTGAAGGTGTACTTAATAATCCGGAATTTAAAATCTACTGGAGGACAAGTTTTGATGATTACCTGTCATACAGGCACCCGAGCCTTATCCGTCCTGTGCAGGCCCTGTATAAACTCTTTGACAGCCTGAAGGATTTTCCAAAGGGTATTGCCAAAGGTGTTGATGGTATTTATCTATACCCTGAGGAAAAAATATATAAGGATAAAAAATTATCGTCATCAGTTAATGTTATGGAACTGGCCAATGAATATGTTCAAAAACTGGCGATTAATGTACTCGATGTTTTCGCAGAGAATGAGCAGACAATCAGGGCCCTAAACAATATGTACCGGAAAGCAAAAGATCATCTTTATACCGACCTGCAGTCCGTTCTTGATGACTTACAGGCACTTTATCGTCAGCTTGGAAACACACTTGAATCCGGCACGGAATATCTTGGAATTTCAGCAAATCCCGCGACACTTGACGGGAAGTCCCTGTTAAAATTAAACGAAAATACTACTATTGTACTGAAAAATAAAAATATGGTTTCTCAAATGACCATTTCCGGACTTGATAAATTTCTGGAAATTGACGGCGATAACCTGGAAATAAAAAATCAGCAACAATTTATTACTGCATTTAACACCTTATTTGATTCTATCCTCAAACAACCTTTTGCCCGTGAGCAGGAAAAGATCAATATTATAAACACACTTATGGCCATGCTGCTTAAATGTACGCAGGTAACTGAGGATTGGCTAAATGAACTGGCGGAAAAATTTGATCGCAGCATAAAACCGATGACTGTATATCTTCCTGATACAGCATCTTATCATGATTGGCAGAAGCTTAATCCGAATGTTGCTTTTACTTTTGTCCACCCGGAAATTTTCGCCAGGGCCTGGCCGGGCCTGGAAAATCATCTGGGGAAAATATTACTCCTGGCTAACCCACAGCAGCTGGACAATTTCCAGAATATGCTGGAACTGTTTCGAAAAGGGAAAATTGATCCTGCCTGGATTACCTTTATTTATGAAATGTTTTTCAACATACTGACCGCGAACAGTTTTGCCCGCAATAAAAATCAGGATGATATCGTAAATAATTACACCACCCTTTCCATGAGGCTGATGCCAAAAAAGACACCGGTAATCCTGCTCAAAAAAAATGATCCCAGGGTTCAGCATTTTATATCTGAACAAAAAGATGTTAATGAATATCTGCAAAAAGACAGCGATAAAGTAAGGTTTATTGTCCATCCGCAGGTTTATGATGAATGGAAACGTAACGGCGCGGTGCCATTTGGCAATGAAGAAATAGAATGGGGCCTTACCTATCCTACTTCCTCAGCCAGGACCCTGTATGTTCTACATGACGAGGGGGATATAATTGCCAAAACGCATTCAGGCATATGGATAGGGCCGTCCAAAAGACACTTTAAAAAAGATAATGTGGAACACAGCCGCGAGATTTCTCAAAAAATAATAAATTCTTTAAGTAAAAACGAACTCCCCAGAGACATTAAAAATCAATTCGGATTTATTGACGACAGTTGCGCTTCGATCATCAATGATCCTGCTTACTATCCTGACGGTGGCAGTATAGGAATGACCGTACGCAGTGCCAAAGCTTACCCTCAGATTAACAACGCTTCTGACAAACGGGTGCTGATACCGGCTTTCGGCATGCATAATAACGCCGTTAACCTGCAAAACAATCCTGCCCCGCACGTTCTGGTACAGTTCATAGAAAACAATATTAAAAATACCGGAGAAGAACCGCTCAAATATTTTATGGAAACTATTTTAAGACCGCTGTACCGTATGTTCCTGTACTTTATGTTTAAACAAGGCATACTGCTGGAGCCTCACGGGCAGAATTTCTTTCTGGAAGTGAATGAAAAAGGCCAGCTGACACGTCTTGTTTTTAAAGACTGGCAAAGCACTATGGTAGACATGGAAACCCGTATCCAGCGCGGTTTACCCACTGACCAGATATTAAAACATCATTTTGGCAAAGAAGCCGGGATATCGTTAAGTCTCAGTCTGGTTTTCGATTATTATTTCGGCACCTATCTTTTTGAAAAAGTCCTGAAGACCATGGTCAACGCTTATCATGGACAAACCGCCAAAGAAGAGTTTGAACTTAAATTGGTTACCATGTTCAAACAAATATTTGAAGAAGAAGTAGACAAATATAAAAGCCGTAAAAATGAATTTCCGGATTTTCTGGTGAGGCACGGTAAAAAGCCCAAGGATGACCTGAGTAATAATGTATATTTCGCGGTTAACGGGCCTCCGGAATTCAGAAATACTTCTTTTGAAAGATCTATTTTTCAGGCGGTGGCTGAAAGGCAATACCGCGGGAAAATAACTGTGGACCTGAAAACCATACAGGAAGAAAACGCCATTATCACCGGACAAACATCTGAAACTTCAAAAAACCAGATCGACCTGGAAAAAACCAGATTATTTCTGAAAAATAATAACCAGTGGACTGACGTGCGCGAATTGCCGCCAAAAAGTTCTGAAAGTGCCGGAGCGTTTTATATGGTCTTACCTGACAATTTTTCCGCTGATAAAAAGTATGACCTGCAGGTCCTGCTGCATGGCATGGATTCCAGTGTAACAGATGCTTATAGCTGGGCAGACAAGCTCGCCCGACCTGACACAATTTTTATAATCCCCTTTGCCCCCTGGGAACAAGCCGGAAAAAGATACACCTGGTATACCAGAGAAGCTGTAGAACCAACCAAACAGGTATCCCTGGAATATCTGAAAGACATTACCCGGCACGCAAAAAGTCTGCTCAACATTAACAAATGTTATATCGGTGGCAATTCTATGGGGGGATATATGGCTGTTCACAGCCTGTTTACTGACAAGGACAATCTTTTTGACGGGGCTTTCGCGATTAACGCGCCTTTCAAAACAACTTATCTGGGGTCAGACCTGGAGTCGGTTACAGACGGCAGGCAAAAACCGGTACTTCTATTTCATTTAACTAAAGATGACATTGTTAATCCGCAACAAAGTGAGGACGCGGCAAATTTTCTTGGAAAACACGGTTACCAACCTCGAACCAGAGTTTTTCAGATGGGTCAGCATCACGAGCTTACACCATTGATGGCCTCTGAAATATCACAATTTTTTGCCGGTCCTGCCAAGCAACCCGTTGCTGAACTTGATAAAATGTTAAGTGAGCTTCCTGCCAAAATGTTTAATGAGCTTTCCGCAACCTGTATCGATATAAAAAACACCGGTTCGATACAAAACTATTTATATAAAAAATTGTATGACAAAACAGCCGGTTTCCATGAACGCAGCCTGAGCCTGGCTTTGCTTGAAAAATTAAATGATAAACGTATTTACAGTTCCTGGGAAAATCATTCCCATATTAATCAATTGACCGAATCCAAGGCAAAACTGGCTACACTGGAAAGAACGCTGTTTTACTTAACAGCACATTTGGCTTATTTGGACTTAAATGATTTAACAAGCCCGGCAAAAGAAAATTTTGCGGTAATTGCATCTTCTTTTCGCAAAATACAATATGATTTCAACGAATTGCTGATTAAAAATGAGGCAACAATGAATTTAAATATCATAAAAAATCTGACCGCGAAAATTGACTGGCTTTACGACTCGGCGTTAAATCTGCAAAAAGAACTGTTCAGATTAATTTATCGCCCAAAGTAAGTAATATATCCTCTTCTATACTTGTCTCACAAAATACAAAATGAGTTAATTTATTATTCCAGCGACCCAATCTGCGACCTAGGCGAGAAGCGGGAATCTGTTATCTACAGGATTTCGTAATTAATGGATTCTCCGGTCAAGCCGGAGAATGACATCGTGATATAATGCGACTCGGCGTTAAATCTGCAAAAAGAACTGTTCAGAATGATTTACCATCCACACAAGGAATAAAACAGTCGTTATTTTTTATATGGTCCAAATAAATATTAAAGGTAATCCCGCTATTATCCGTGTCGGCTCTTAATGCTTCCATATATTCAGCAAGAAAGTCTCTCACTCCCTGCTCCACTCCAGGCATCTTAAAATGCCCGAAATCCATAAAAATATCTATGTGCTTTATCCCTTTCTTGAATTTAGCCAGGGTCACCAGATCATCAAGATATTTTTTTAAGTCAGCCAGAGTTACATCAAGCGGTTGCCCGAATTGCGGATTTATATCTCCGGTAAAAATTCTGGATTTGCTGCCGTTTGAATGCACATAACCGAAACTGTCTATAAAATGTTTGATCGCGGGATAATTGGAAGAATTAACAGCATATAATTCAGCATTGTTGTCTAAAAACCGATGTAAAGATTTGACCGGCTGCAGCATAACTACATATTCCATATTATAAAAATTTATTTTGTCTTTGAATTTTGTAAAAAATTCAATATCTGTTACAAAAATACCAAAAAACTGTTGTTTTAATGTTTCAATGGGTAAATAAACATTCACCTTTAATCCTTTTTTTACAGCGGCTTCGATCGTAGCTTTAAGGTAAGATGTATGGTCTTTGTGACCATGTGTTATCATAATGTTTAAATCTTTCAAGTCAGGCGCGGATATCTTTAATTCATTTATCAGAAGAGGGGTTAAAGGATTTCCTGCGTCCACTATATTAATTTCATTGTCATCTACAAATATATGAGTTGTCTCATCGGTTTCGATATGAAAGGTTTTCAATTCTTTTATCAAATTTGTGGTTATGTTCCGTAAATTTTCTTCAGTTATGGTGATACTTCTTCCGGGTAAAGCATTAAATACGCAGTACTTGTCGATAAACTCTTTCATTTCAGCTGCATATCGCTGGAAATGACCCTGCTTAACCAATTGCGGAAATAGTTCCGCCAGTCTTTTTGCGGCATTGTCCAGTCTTTGTTCAAACGAGGATATCAACTCCCTGATTTGATCTGCCGGCAATTTGACACAGAAAGTCGTTTCCGAATGAAAAGGTGAAGCAATTGTCTGCAGCGTTCCGAACTGATTGTTGAGGCAATTGGAAATCAGGTCCGGTATGGAAAGAAACGCATCTTTGGATAAAATATTTATTTGCAGTTTTCTTTGCATACCTTTGTTCGCGGCATTCTGTCCGAACCAATGAACAGGTGCTATTTCCGGGGTCGCAGCCAGGTACATGGTTAAGAACTGCAAATCTCCCTTATGCGCGCAGTTTATAACCACACGATCACAATCAGCCAGATCGATTGTCTCCAGCAATTTTTTAAGGGAAGCGACCAGTGCCTTGCCTTCTGCCAAGCCCTCGGTGGTCTTGGGAGTTATTATCAAATCCATGCCCCCGTCATCTCTTTTTTCTGTTAATATTTTAATATATTTATGCGGATCAATCTTACCATTGAGATGAGCCACCTTTATCTCGGCTATAATTTTTGTAAACATAATATTCTCCTTTTATATTTTTTCCTATATATCTTATCGGATAAAAAAATGAAAAATTTCAACTAATAAAAGAAAAATATCTATTTATTCAGGATGGTCTTCAGGATTGTTTCAAACTGTTCATATTCAAGTATTTTCACGTGCGCCATAACCATAAAATTTGAAAGGATGAATTTGGCCAACACAGCTGTTGTGGCTTTTTCGGGAATTTTTATCTGTTTTTGTATCTCTGCCTTTTCCAGAAGATCTGAAATTTTGTTACCCATCATGTTAACGGCAGCATGACCTTTAAGGCACTTTCGCTCATTTTCCAGAAGGTCCATGGAATTTAGCCAAATATCATGGAAAATATCTGTAAAATGTTCAATATTTTTATAGATAATACGCAGTTTTTCATAAATATTTTTTTGTGATACCTCAGTATTATTAAACTCATTATCAAAATCAACCCAATACTGATGCATCAGGGAAGTTAACAGTGCCTGTTTATTAGGGAAATAATTGTATATAGTACCCAACCCTATTTTGCAGAATTTGGCTATATCACGCAAACTGAAATGTTCGCAACCCTTTGATCTCAAATGTTTCAAAGCCTTGCGCAAAATTTCATCGTGTAAATTATTGATAATTTTAGGCATGAACAGTGTTCATTATAGCAGAAAACCGTTATGTATCAAGAAAATGGAATATTCCTAATTATGCAGCAATGTCGAGATCAACCGGTTCAGGCTGTTTATCATATTCTTTTTTTATTTTTTCAAAGGTTCTGTTTTCAGAATCTTTGATGTCATTTTTTACTTTTTCTTTATCCCCATCCAGCTCGACTTTGTCACTCTCAATAAATTTCACTTTCGCTGATCCCAGAGTTTTTACAAAATAATCTATAGCCGGAACAACCTGTTTATGATAAAAATTAATCCTAGACCCTATTACAGACGCAGTATCATCTTCTCTTCCTCTGTAAAGCAACCTCCTGAGCGCCTCTGCATCCGATATTTGCAGAATAAAAACATGATCGATCTCTGAATTTTTTGATTTTAAATATTCACTTAAACCTATTGCCGAACCCAGTGTACGAGGATATCCGTCCAGAATGAACCGCTCATGGCCTGTTCTGGTTATAGCGTCATGAATTATATTTTGCACCCATAAATCAGGCAATAACTTTCCATGATTTACCGAATATCTGAACCAATCCAAAACTGTACTGCCGGTAAAAGGGTCATCTATAACTTTACTGGTTTCATTAATATATTGTTTTGATCTGTCTTCAGCCAATAATGTTTCATCTTCTATCTTTTTCCACCAATTAATCCCGACGGCTTCTAACCTTTCCAATCCTGATCTGGTTGCTGAACTTTTAATTAAATCTCTTAGAATCTGACCGCTGGAAATTATTTCCGTTTTAGACATGCCAAGATAAGACGCGAGCTTAGCTGCCTGTTTTGACTTGCCGCTACCGGAAAGCCCCAGCATTATTATCCTTGCTGTTTTAATATCCTTTGAGTATATGCCAACTTTATTTATTGAAGAAGTTTCGCGAAATTTAACGGATTCATTTTTCCCCGTACTGATTACTTTATATTTCATTTTCTTCCCCCGAAGATAATTACTTATAATAATATTTCGAACAAAAACTAAAAAAATCCCAATAATTTAATAAAAGCCTAACGAAGAGAGAGCCCTGGAAACTTTGTTTTTGACACCTCTTTCCACAGGCACTATGCCCAACGATCTTAGAGAAGCCCAATACATAAAGCCATAATTGAAAAAAATCTGTTCGTTTTTTCTAATCTTGCGTGAAGCCACGAATATTACATGAAACGCTTCTTTATAACTGACATAAAAATATCCCGCATTTGCATTTTTGGAAGAATGATTAAGAAAACGCAGATAATTCCCAACATTCTGGGCATCGATACTGTAATTATTCAGCGGACAGTCCTTTTTTTGCGCCAGACACTCGTGGTCAAGCGGATGATAATCAAGCAAATAACGGTTTAGGTTATCTTCCTTTCTTTGCTCTCTCACCAGGCCGGTATATTCGCCGATCAGCTCTCCGGAATTAATTATTTCAGAAGCAAACAAACCCCAGCCCATATTTTTGGTCCGGGACAAATAAACCGGGCCGATATAACCCTCATCCAATTGCTTGCCGAACTTTTCCAACAAATTCAGGTTGGTGTTAAGTTTTTCATATATTTTGGCTTCCTTGGAGATATAAGCTCTGGCTGCAGGCTCTATTAATAACTCCGGCTGATATTTGACTCCGAACATCATTTCAAAATCCGCAGGCGACAACTTGCTAAGATTTGAAGTGCCTGGAAATTTTACCAAAATATCAGGCGTGAGGACTGAGGTTAATTGGTTAGTACTGATAATTTTTTTTCGCATAAAAGTTTATTCTATAATTTCACAACCATGTGTATCTATAATATCTAGAAGATCATTATCAATTACGTTTACCTCAAATTCACCTGCGAAAAATGAGGTCAGGGCAATGTTAGATGCCGGCGTTCTGAATGACAGATAATTTGGGCCGAACTTGCGGCTGGCGTTATAATCTTTATCCAGGGTGTAAGAATTCCTGAGTACGGAAAATAAATTATATGCTTTTTCCATAAATTCTTTATCCGTGTGTTTAAGCTGGAAATAATGCAATCCGTTCCTGACCGCAAAACGCATCATATTTATGTGCGATACTTCTGAACGTGTTACATAGCTGTGCATCGCCAAAAAAGCGATTTTGGAATTAAAAAACGTATAAAACCATTCCAGATTATTCAGCAATCTGACCTTTTTTAATTCTGCAGCTGAAGCATTTTGACTCTTTAACAGTTTAACTCTCCGCGCATTGCCCACTCCTCTGTAAATACTTACAATTCCGTTGCCTATGTCAGGTTGAGTTTGAGCCGGTACAATCTGAAATGATGCCTGCTGAATAAAAACCAGATTTCCTCTATACTCATAAACCGCCAGAGGCGCCTTGAAATGTTCTCCATTTAATATTCCCATATTCATATAAACAGTCGGCTGCAGGCACTTGTAATGCCAGAAACTGTCAAAGTATTCAAAAAGGAAAGGTTTTCCGGCACCATATCGGAATTTTCCTTTTTCCTTGAAACAATCGGCAAACCTCAAACCATAATTGAAAATACTACTATGGAATTTATCGCCGGGTTTAACATTAAACTTTCCTTCCGCCGCCATCCAGGGCACAATGTACTGACCATTCTCAACAAAAGCATCAAACTGCCGGTCATAATCGATGCCTGACGATTTGCAGAGAATAATTAAATTTTCACGAATATGCTCGACATCAATATTGATGTGAGATTCAAATCTGGCTGTGATACTAATAACCTTTTTCTGCATAATACCGCTCATGTATAATTATCGTGAGAATTCCACGTTTATTGCATGGAAAGAAATCAGCCAGTCTTCATTTAAATTTGGATCAAATGATCTTTAAGCTTGTTCAGATATTTATAGAAATAATAATCATCAATTTCATGTCTGGGATGTTCCTGAAACATTCTGGAAAGCCCCAAAATCATCCCGGTATTATCGAGAATAACTTCTATGGCTTGCAATACAGCTTTTTGGTCATAATGAGTCGTATCAATATAATAAGGATCAAAATTAAACAACTCTTTTGTACCTGTCGCAACAATCTTCTGCAATATTTCTTCCATGATTAGAGAGGCTTTTTCCAACGGTGTATCAAGGTAATCAGCACCATAAACTTCTCTAGCCTGAAGTAACCAAAATTGAATATCCATCATTTCAACAAGAACTTTATTAATATATCCCGGTCTGAAAGCCATTTTTTTGGCATCACCGGTGATATATATTTTGCCAGGTTCATTGCCCTGAGGATTTTCCATGGCCCAGGGAACATCTATAACAAAATAATTCCGGCTATTTTTTACTTTAGGCATATCCTTCAATAATTTCAAAGACGGGTTCTCAACCCCTAAAAATAAAATATCACTTCTGCCCAGAAGCTGCTGCACGTGCGTTCCGCCTCTATTGTCGCTGTGATCTATGGTCGGCTGATAATATTTCATGTCTGCAGGAATGACTATTTTTGATTTGTACTGCATTTCTACCAGAATGCCGGCATTGCTGATATGTTGAAAATTTAAAGAAACACCGCCTAACGAACCCGGCAAAGTAGACAATGCTCTTTGCGGAACAACTACCATGTGACCTGACATCTGATTATTCAATTGTTCCAGTTCATCAGCGGATTCCTCAAAAAAATTGTTAATCACAATTATGCCCCGGCCTTCTTTTATTCCATAACCGAGTTTATCTGTCCCCTGCCATAAAAGTTTGGCTGCAGCCAGATTAATTGTCCAGGCTTCAATTTTCTTTTCTGTATAGGGAGCAACCTGAAGCAAGGCCGGGGCCGCACCCTCCTCCGGGATAGCTGCCTCAAAATAATATGATCCTGAGATTTTTTCCAGCATATAAAAAAGTTTTTCCGCGATTGCTTGATATTCCGACATTTTACGTTCATATTTGCCATCGGAAACTTTGCCTGTTTCCAAATCCAACAACCAGTCAGTAGCTAAATCAAATCCCTTATCGATACAAGAAGAAATTGCTTCATCTTTTTTTGTAAATACAATAGCAGGTTTATTGACTACATCAGCCAGGCCCTGCCCTATTCTGATCAAAGGACATCCGTTATAACTTGTATATCCGCTTATAGTATAAGCCGGAGCGAAGTATTCCCAATTGCTTTTGCCTACAACCGGCTGGATTAATATTGCCATGCCCGAAGGTGCATTAAACTTTTTTCTGTAGGCAATAGCCTGCGGTGTAAATTCGCTTAAATAAATTTCACACTGCTTCTCCCAAAGAGTATACAGGTCTGTTTCCATATCACCGAAAGGAATAAATATCATAGATACATATATCCCTGTACCGCCTCTTTCGCCCAGAGCAGAAGAACGCAAATAATAAGGCTTGTTATTCTCCATTTTTTTCAGAAGCTGAATATTATGCTCCCATAAATTGTCTGGACATTCATTTGAAGTCCCTGCATCCAAAAGCTCTGCAACGTCATCAAACTCTTCAGAAAGATTCATTTGCAAAAAATCATTAAAATATCGGACATCTATGTTGGCAACAGTTTCAGGCAATGTGAATCCGGCCAAAAGGAACTGATCACTATAACATTCCAAATCAGCGGCTTTTAATCCGATTGAGGGAATTGAAACCAACTTTTTTTGCATAACCATACCTTTCCGCAAGAGGTTTTTTGATCCAACTCCTTTATCGGATAAAATGTAAAAAAATTGCAAAAAAAAAGAATTAATAAATGATTATTCAGATGCCAGCAACTTGAAGATTTTTCTGCTGCCCTTTAACGCCGCGAACATCAGAGCTGTCATGCCCAGAGAATTCTTAACAGTCTTGTCCGCACCTTTACTTAAAAGCAATTTGATTATCCGTATATTGCCTTTTTCTACTGCCACCATTAACGGAGTGGCTTTATTTTTTTTGGTCAAAGCATTGACGTCAGCACCCCTGCTTATTAGTAATCTGGCTATACTCAGCTTGTTTTCGGCAATCGACAGCATTAACGGTGAAAAACCTTCAGGCTCAGTAGACAGATTTACATCAGCGCCCTGATCGATTAGAAATTTTACTCTATCTATTTTATCGTCAGCTATTGCTAACACCAGTGGTGTAATCCCCTTGTTTTTCTGCATGGAATTTATATTTAACCCCTGTTTTATCAACATACTGAGTATACCTTGGCCGGACCTGGTAATCCCGACCATCAAAAGGTCCCATCCCATCTTATTTATAACCCGCACATCTGCTCCTTTTTTTAGCAGCAGGCTAACAGCAGCCTTGTTATTGGCGCTTACAGCATACATCAGTGCTGACCAGCCCAACTGGTCCTGAGTATTAATATCAAAACCGGTTCTCTGAAAAAGATGTTCCAAAAGTTTCCGGCTGCCGCCCCAGGCCGCGAATATCAACAAATTACGACCGTACTGGTCTGATGCAGAGATATCGGCTTTTTTGCTCATTAAATATTTGACTACGCCTTTATACCCTCTTTTCGCGGCCAGCATTATTGCTGACCTTTGAAACGGATCAACACTGTTAATCTCAGCTTTTTCTTTAAGTAAAATCTGAACTATCTTTTTATGTCCCAGCCATGAAGCTAAAAGCAAAGGAGTCCAACCGTACGGCTCACGGATATGAATGTCCGCTCCTTTTTTTATAAGTTGTTCCACAATACCTTTATTGCATTCGAAAACCGCATGCAACAACGGTGTCCAGCCCTGTTTATCTTTGCCATTAATATTGCCTGTATAATTTTTTATATAATCTACGGCCATAAGTCCGTTACCACACTTGATAACTTTTATCAGCTGAGATAAATCCTGTTTGTTGTCCGCATCATTCATACCTATAATGTATTCCCGGTTTACTCCTTTATTAAACCGTAATATAACCATAGGGAATTAAATCATTAACTTCTGGAATAAAAAGTGTAAAAGTTTGAGTTTTTAAGTTATGCTATGAAAAATGGAGGTTATAACATGATTAAATATATGAGTATCGGATTGTTGCTTCTCGCTTCTTTATCAGTTGCCCAGCAAAATAACACTTATCAAAAAAATTCTGTAACAAATTTAAATAATATACCATTAACCAGCCCGGCCTTTAAAAATGGGGAAATGATACCCGCGAAATATACCTGTGATAATAAAACAGACATATCTCCTCAACTGATTTGGAAGAACCTGCCAAAAAACACTAAAAGTGTCGCCCTGATAATGGACGATCCGGACACAACCAGGGGCACCTTTGTGCACTGGGTAATTTATAATATTCCAGCTGACCAGATGACGCTGCCCGAAGGAATAATCCAGGCAAAAGAACTCCCTAACGGAGGCAGACAGGGCCTTAACGGAGCAAAAAGCATCGGCTACAAAGCTCCGTGCCCGCCTAACGGAATTCACCGCTATTTCTTTAAATTTTACGCGCTTGATACTGTTTTCGAGACTAATTCGGATTTGACCAAAGACGATTTATTAAAACTGATGAATTCGCATATTCTGGCTACAGGTCAGTTAATGGGCAAATATAAACGGCTGAAGGAATAAAAATTAAAAAAGTAGTGAAAACAGTTGAAGAAATTATTAAGAAATAAGCCTGCTACAGGAGATAATCACTTGCCGGCTTGCGCTATTTAACAGTCTTTAGTATCATATTCGCATATGAAACTAAATACAGTAATTTTGGCCGCAGGTATTGGTAAAAGGCTAAAAACACAAAGCAGCAAAGTAATTGTTCGGCTTATCAATAAACCTGTGATCATGCATCTGCTTGATAATCTGGAAGATATCCTGATACCCGAAGATACTTATATAATAGTCGGCCATCAGGCTGAGCAAGTAAAAAAGGTTGTTAAAAAAAAATTTAAGAAAATAAATTTTGTCTATCAAAAAGAACAACTGGGCACAGGACACGCTGTTATGCAGGTTAAACCCGTGCTAAAAAACACGGAACAACCTACTCTGATTTTAGCCGGCGATGTACCGCTGATTAACAGTGAACTGATCACAGAATTTTACAACTTTCATAAAAACCATAAAGCAGATATTTCGGTCCTGACCACAAACATTAACAATCCCCATGGATACGGGCGCATTATCAGAGACAGAAGCGAAAACACCTTACTGAAAATAGTCGAAGAAAAAGACGCGACAGCTACCGAAAAGAATATTTGTGAAATCAATTCCGGGATTTATCTGGTTGAGACCAACTTGTTGTTTGATCTGCTACAACAAGTTACTCCCAATAACAAACAAAATGAATATTATTTGACCGATATTATAAAAATAGCCGGCAAGAAAAAGCGCAATATCCTGCCCTATCTTTATAATAATGAAGAAATGCTCAGAGGTATCAATTCCAGAGAAGACATGGCCTGTATTGCCGGGTATATTTACAAAACAACCATCAAAAAACATCTGCAAAACGGAGTAACTATCCTTTCTCCGAAAAATACCTTTATAGAACCGGACGTAATCATTGAAAAAGATGTTATCATCGAACCTTTTGTAACAATTAAAGGGAAAAGCGTTATTAAAGAAAATAGCCATATCCATAGTTTCTGCTACTTGAATGACTATGTATCAAAGGCAGGAGAAGTTGTAGCACCGTACTTTAAAAAAGAATAAATTGCCTGTACAATGTAATATGTCTTGGTTTTTTGTATCTTGAAACTGATCACAGTTACTTAATAAGTAATTTGATGTTAAAGATTAGGAGAGTTGGCCGAGCGGTTGATGGCGGCTGTCTTGAAAACAGTTGTGCCTGTTGAGGGTACCGGGGGTTCGAATCCCTCACTCTCCGCCAGCTAGTCTCTAGGTGAAATTGGCATGTTTTAGAAAGGAGCAATTCATGGCGAAATCTCAGGTAGAAAAAAATGATCCTGAAGATAAGAATGAAAAAGAAGAAAAAGCTGAGGAATACAGCTTTGACGATCTGGACAAAGAAGTAGGCCTGGGTGATATTTTAAAAGAAAAAGATAATATATTTTTTGCTTTCTTTAAAAAGATTTCCTTCGGTTTTATTGTTATCATTATCAGCATCATTGTCTTTTTCGCCAGTTTTACTATCGGCAAAATGCTCTTTTTGTCTGAAAACGCGCCGGCGAACCGTATTAATTTGAAATCTCTGGAATCCCAGAATACAGAAATAAATGAGACCGCAATTCCTACACAGAATATAATCCAGGTAAAAGCAGAGGAACCAAAAATTGAAGATAAAAAAGCAGAACCCAAAGAAGAAAAAGCTGAAACTGCCGTAAAACCAGAACCGGTTAAGGAAGTTCCCAAAAAAGAAGCCAAAAAAGCAATTCTTAAAAAAGTGGAAATCAAAGAACCAGCTGTTAATTCTGTCAGCGAAACTCCGAAAGAAGAACCCAAGACCGAAGTGAAAAAACAAGAAGTGGCCAAAACCGAGCCCATTAAAGAAGCTCCCAAAAAAGAAACAGTTGCAACTGAAAAGTACATGGTTATCGCCGGTACATTCATAAATCAAAAAAACGCTGATATCTTGATTGAAGCCTTAAAAAAACTAAACTACAGTCCGGAAGTAATGACTATTACTAAAAATAACATGAATTATATTCGTGTTATCGCTGGTGTTTACAATAATTTATCGGATGTCAAAAAGCATATAGCACTGCTAAAAAGCAAAGGATTCGAAAGCTTTTCGCTACCCTATACAAAATGATAAATAAAATAATCAGCAAATTCAGAAAAGACATCGGCATAGACTTAGGCACAGCAAATATCGTTGTTTATGTAAAAGATCGCGGTATTGTTCTGCGCGAACCTTCTGTTGTGGCTATCGACAAAAACACAAGACAATTCATGGCTATTGGAAACGAAGCCAAACTTATGGTGGGTCGTACTCCGGGAAATATCATCGCTATCAGACCATTACGTGACGGAGTTATTGTAGACTTTGAAATTTCCGAACAAATGATCAGAACTTTTATCAAAAAAGTATATCCCAAGCATTATTTTATGAAACCCAGGGTAATTATCGGCGTCCCTTCCGGCATCACCAACGTGGAACGCCGTGCGGTTATCGAGGCCGGTCTGCAGGCCGGTTCCAAGGAAGTATTTCTTATAGAAGAACCGATGGCCGCGGCTATTGGAGCCGGACTGCCTATAAATGAACCTAACGGACACATGATTGTGGATATCGGTGGCGGTACAACTGAAGTAGCTGTAATATCGCTGGGTGGAATAGTAGTTTCCAAATCTATTCGCGTGGCCGGGGACGAAATGGATGAGGCCATTGTGAACCATTGCCGCACCAATTACAATCTATTAATCGGCGAACGAACGGCTGAAGCCATCAAAATTCAGATAGGTTCAGCTTATCCGAAACCTGAAGAAAAAGAAGTAGAAATTAAAGGCAGAGACCTGATCAGCGGTCTGCCGAAAACCTTTACCTTATCCGCCGCTGAAATACGGCACTGTCTGCTGGAACCGGTCAACACAATTGTTCAAACCATAAAACTGGCACTGGAACAAACACCGCCGGAACTATCTTCGGATATTTTGCAAAAAGGGATATTTCTTACTGGCGGCGGTTCTCTTTTGTTCGGTCTGGATAAATTTATCACCGAAGAAACAGGCGTCAAAACCAATATTGTAGACGATCCTTTGTCCAGCGTGGCTTACGGCACGGGCAAAGTGATGCAGGACCTGGACAAGCATATCAACAAGATACTCTTTCAGTAGAAAACCTTAATAAGGCTAACAAATTCAGTTGAAATGTTGCTAAGCTATATAATCACACTTCGCCAAGCTCAGTGTGACATTGACACTATGCACATTTGTCATGCTGAACCTGACGAAGCATGAATTAGTATATAAGCGATCCTAGTGGGCTCGGAACGACATATTATTTATTTTCCAGCTTTGTCAGGCGTAGTATTACTAATCTTCTTACTGAGCCAGGCAAAAAATATCAAAGGCAAAGACGCCAAGCCGGCAATAAGCAGAAATAAAACCAGATAAATAAATCCCTTATAAAATATATCTACTATTGAAACTATCATTTCATTGTACTATTCAACAAGAACGGTCTGATTATCATAAGTAACCTTTTGACCTCTGCTTACCTTACATTTTTTTCTGATTTCTATTTTATTGTCCACTTTCACTAAAAGCTCGGAGATAGCCTGTTTTGCCTGACCGCCGGAACCACAAAGCCCGGTCACTTTCAGTAACTGGCACAATTCTATATAATCACCGCTAATTGTATATTTTATTATATTCATTTCTCCTGCTTCTGATCAGATTCCAAATGTTTTTGCCTATCCTTGACCGAAAACTTACAACTAACCGGTAAATGATCGGAAAAAGTAATACCATCAAGAACCTTAAAATCCAGAACCTTAATATCCGGGCTATGTAAAATAAAATCCAGTTGCCTCTTGGGCTTTTTGCTGGGAAAGGATGGAACATTGTCTTTATTCATGCTCGATAAACCGGTTGCTGCCATAAATAGCTCAATTTCATGTTCTCCCCAAAAAATATTGAAATCACCGGCCACAATTACGGGCTTGTCAACTTTTTTAATGAGTTTGTATAAATCACTAAGCTGCCATTGCCTACTTCGGTAAGTGAGAGAAAGATGTATTAAAAAAATATTAAAATCTTCCAGTTCCAGTTCTATTGCCATCCTTTTCACACCTTTTTTAAAATAATGTATCCTCTTATTTTTTATATCCGGCCTGGTAAGAACTGCGTTACCCTGCATATTCATAATCGGAATTTTATGGGCCAGAGAAGACCCTCCGTATTTGGAATTGAAACTGGGATGATAGCCAAGGGCTTTGGCGATATCCTGCGCCTGGTTTTGTTTATTAGTTCTAAAGGAACCTCGATCGACTTCTATCAAACCGACAATATCAGGGTCTACACTCTTAATAAATTTGGTAATATGGGAAATATTTCTGGTTGTATTTTTCAAATATCCGCTTAAAGGTAAAGGCAGGTTAAATCTCCAACCTCTTCCTGCTCCATAACGAATATTGTAAAGTAAAAAACTGTATTTTTTTGTCATTTTGCGTATTCTTGAATTCAGACAATATTATCCCATTTTTACAGTAATTTTGCATATGTTGAATATGTGATATTTAAAAATTTATTTACACAAAAGCAGAATTTAATAAATATTGTCTTTAGTAGGGAATTTGCCGGAAAGTACATCTTTTCTATAAACGGCAACGGCATTTTTTATAGTGGTATTAAGGTTAGCATAACGTTTTAAAAATTTGGGGGTAAAATCTGTATAAAGGCCCAGCAGATCGTGCGTAACAAGTATCTGTCCATCGCAATACCGCCCTGCCCCGATACCGATTGTAGGTATTGTCAAATTTGAGGTAATTTCCTTGCCCAGCGATTCCGGTATAAGCTCCAGTACAAGTGCCCCCACTCCGGCGTCCTGCAGTTTAAGCGCATCTTCCTTTAACTTTTCAGCCATGTCCTTGCTTTTACCCTGAATAATATTGCCTCCGATACGATTAATCTGCTGCGGAGTAAAGCCAATATGGCCGATTACAAGAATGCCAGCCTCTACCATCCGGCTGATTGACTTGAGCACAAATGGAGTGGCGCCTTCTGCTTTAACACCTTTTGCTCCGGCTTTAATCAAAAGGCCGGCGTTTATTAAAGTGTCTTTCAAGGAAGTATGATAGGACATAAACGGCATATCAGAAATCAGAAGCGAGTTTTTTATACCATTAGCTACAGCCTTAGTGTGACGAACCATGTCATCCATGGTTACGTAAACTGTGGACTCATAGCCATAAACAACCACGCCCAGCGTATCTCCAACCAAAATCAGTTCTACGCCGGCTTCATCAATTACCCTGGCAGTTAAATAATCATATGCTGTGAGAGCGGCAAATTTTTCACCTTCAGCTTTTTTGTTCTGCAAATATTTGATGGTTATCATTTTTCAGCCAGCAGGTCTTTAAGAACATCAGCAACATTGTTAAAAAAACTATCGGGCTTTTTGCCTTCCTGCTCATCTAACTGAAGCAACACTAACAGATGCTCCTGCAATTTTTTCCTGGATAAACGACGATAAAGTTTTCCGTTTATGGCCATAGAAATTATTCCGGTTTCTTCGGAAGTAACCAGTACGATAGCATCGGTAATTTCAGCCAGACCAAGGGCAGCCCTGTGTCTGGTACCTATGGTACGGTCCTTGAGCTTGCTCTGTGTAAGCGGCAGCAAACAGCTGGCCGAAACAATAGTATTGCCCTGAATAATTACAGCACCGTCATGTAAAGGATTGCGGCCGTAAAAAATACTGACCAGCAATTCCGCGGAAAATTCGGCTTTCAATTCAATCCCGGTGTCTTTGATATGCTCGAGGTCATTTATCTGCTCAATAACGATTATGGAACCAATCCTGTTTTCGGAAAAATATTCGATAACTTTGACCAGGTTTTGTACCATCTGAATAGTCAACATATCCTCATTTTCTTTTTTATCCATAAAATACTGTCGCAATTGCGTGCTTCGGCCCAGTTTTTCCAGCAACTGTCTAAGCTCCGGTTGAAACACAATGATGAATATCAGAAGAACGATAGTGGTAAGCTTTTGCATCAGCCAGCTCACGGTAAAAAGTTGAAGGAAATAGCTGATGGCATAAAAAACCATAATAATAAATACACCATTAAGCAGTTGTTTGGCTTTATGGTTACTGGTCCATTTAAACAGATAATAGATGGCTACAGAAATAATGGTCACATCAACCAAGTCCTGCCAGCGCAACGTTGATAATATTTCTAACATTTCACATCATTCCTTATGATATCCCGCAAAGTCTCTCTTTTTAAGACAAGAGTATCCTTGCCGTTTTCCACAAAAACCATAGCCGGTTTTCTATAGCGATTATAATTGCTGGACATCGAATAATTGTACGCGCCGGTCGCGTATACTGCCAGAATATCACCTGCCTCGGCTGACGGCAAAGAAATATCTCTGATCAAAATATCTCCTGACTCACAAAATTTTCCGGCAATGGAATAAATTTTATTTTTGCCTTTTTTCATTTTACCGGCAAGATCAGCTTCATACTTGGCACCATAGGTAATCGGTCTGGGATTATCGGCCATACCGCCATCAATTGTAAGGAATGTTCTGATATCGGGTATTTCCTTAACTGCGCCTATAGTATACAGAGTTACACCGGCATTAGCTACTATTGAACGTCCTGGTTCCAGAATAATCGTGGGCTGCAATGGATATTTGTTTTCTTTTAAGGCAGCTTTCAGCTTCCTGGCTATGGCTTCGATAAATTCATTTATTGCAGGCGGATCATCTTCCCGGGTATATTTTATGCCCATACCTCCGCCGATGCTGATATCCGTACAAACAATCTTTTTTTCTTTATAAATCAGCATGCACATATTGAAAAGTCTTTCGATGAGAACTTCAAAGGGATAAAAGTCAAAAATCTGCGAACCAATATGCGCGTGCAATCCCTGAAAATTAAATATTTTCAGTTTCAGGGCTTCGTCCAGAATATCTAAAAGTTGTTCCTTCAAAACACCGAACTTGGTGTCGCGCTTGCCGGTTTGAATAAATTCGTGAGTATGAGCATCTATTTCCGGAACGACACGGAACAGTATGTTTATCTTATTTTTCATTTTCAGTCTAGTATACGCGTCTTTGATACGTTTCAGTTCCGAAGAATTATCCACGACGATACATCCTATCTCATTTTTCAGAGCCAGCTCAATTTCAGCCATGGTTTTATTGTTACCATGAAAATAAGCTTTTTTCAGAGAAACACCGGCATTTAGCAGGGTAAAAATTTCACCATCCGAGATAACATCGAAATAAAGCCCCTCCTTGTCCAGCAATTGATAGAGAGCAGTAAGTGATAATGCCTTGCTGGCAAAAGCAATTCTGGTGTGAGGATAATATTTTTCAAGTGTACGGTATTCCTTAACAATCTGTTTGATCGTGGCCACGTCCATTACATAAAGCGGAGTTCCATGCTTTTTCGCCAGGTCCAGGGCATCAATTTTCCCTATCTCCAGATGGCCTTTGCTGTTTATCTTGGCTGTAAGCGGTTTCATCCTTTTTCCTTTTAGATGCTTTGAATTTTAATTCTTTACAGTTTCTTTTAATAATTTATATTCGACACTGTCTACCAGGGCATTCCAGCTGGCTTCTATTATATTGCTGCTTACACCTACTGTTTGCCAGGTTTCATGATCATCGGCAGACTCAACGATTACTCTGACTTTGGCATCGGTACCCTTCTTGCTATTTAAAACTCTGACCTTATAGTCGGTTAAATGCATATCTTCGATTTGCGGATATTTTCTTTTTAAAGCCTTTCTAAACGCGTGATCCAGGGCACTAACGGGACCATTACCTTCTCCGGCTGTATGTACGACTTCTCCGTCAATCATAATCTTTACTGTCGCCTCAATTACATAGGTATCATCACCTTGTTGATCATTAATTATCCGAAAGCCCATCAATTTAAAAAACGGTTTATATTTTTTGGTAGCCCTGCGCAGCATAAGCTCAAATGAAGCTTCTCCTTCTTCAAACTGATAGCCCATTTGTTCAAGTTCTTTGACATCATTCAGCAATTTCTTAATTTCATCACTTTTGGGGTCAATATTGATACCAAACTCTTTAGCCTTGTATTCCAGGTTACTTAAACCGGACTGATCGGACACGACAACTCTCTGCTGATTACCGACAAGCTTCGGGTCCAGATGTTCATAAGTTTCGGGATTTTTCAATATGGCGCTGACATGAATTCCACCTTTATGTGAAAACGCCGAACGTCCCACATAGGGTTGATGATAATTGGGCGCGATATTTACTATCTCGCTGACATGACGAGACAAAGATGTGAGCTCATCCATTTTCTTGACCTGAGAGGTCTTTTCTTTCATTTTTAAAACAAGCGCCGGAATAATAGAACAGAGATTGGCATTACCGCAGCGTTCACCATAACCGTTAATTGTTCCCTGTACCTGTATACAACCTTCATGGACTGCCAGAAGAGAATTGGCCACGGCCATGTCTCCGTCATTATGCGCGTGAATACCCAGCGGAGTTTTAATTTTTGTTTTAACTTCTCTAATAATCCGGACAACATCGTTAGCCAGAGTGCCACCATTGGTATCGCAAAGCACAAGAACATCCGCACCACCTTTGGCTGCTGCTTGTAAACACTTAATGGCATACTGCGGATTGCGCTTGTAGCCGTCAAAAAAATGTTCGGCGTCAAAAAAAACTTCCCGGAAATGTTTCTTTAAATAGGCAAGAGAATCCTCGATGAGCTCCAGGTTTTTCTCAAGGCTTATTTTCAAAGCTTCGGTAACATGAAAGTCCCAGGTTTTACCGAAAATACAAGCACCATCAGGTTTGGCCGCTATCAAAGCATTCAGGTTGGCGTCTTCTTCAGCGCTGTTTTTGGCCCTTCTGGTGCTGCCAAAAGCAATTATCTTTGAGTGTTTCAGTTTTAATTTGCGTACCTCTTTAAAATATTCAATAGCTTTGGGATTGGAAAAAGGCCAGCCGCCTTCAATATAATCCATTCCAAAATCATCCAGCAGTCTGGTAATGCGCAGTTTGTCCTGCAGGGTAAAAGAAATACCCTCGGACTGCTCACCATCCCGTAATGTCGTATCAAAAATTTTAATCATGTTTGTCATTTCTACTTATTATAGTAAGCTTTTATACTCTTAGCAAATATAGAATTAAGAATGTAACCACAGGACAAGTTTGTCCTAAAATGTCATCCTCTGGCTTGACCAGAGGATCCAGCTTTCTGTATACCTTATAAATACCGGATTCCCGTTTTCACGGGAATGACAATTTTAACAGATTTATTTATTTTCAAATAGTTTGTGACACATTGGGATATGGTATCAACCAATTAAAGCAGAGGGTCTTTTATTCCCGCGTCCTTAAATCCCTTGGCGCGCAAAAGGCAGGCCGGACATTTGCCGCAGGGCGCTTTCCCTCCCAGATAACAGGTATGAGTAAATTTGAGCATTTTCAACATACCTAATTCACGTGCCAGTTCCACAGTTTCTTTTTTGGTTTTATGAATGAGCGGTGTATGAATGACAAAAGGGAACTCCATGCCCAGAGAAATGGTTTTCTGCTGGCTCTTTATAGTCTCTTCACGGCAATCCGGATAACCGCTGTAATCCACCTGGGAAACACCCAGTACCAGGTTGGGTATGCCCTGTTCGTAAGCATAGGCCGCGGCAATATTTATAAAAATCAAGTTCCTGCCGGGCACAAAGGTGCTGGGCAAGTTATTCTTTTTATTTATTTTTATAGCGTTTTCTGTAACCAGAGCATTTGACGATAAATCTTTATAAAAATTTATTTTTATAACTTTATGCTGCACCTGAGCCAGTTTGGCAATCTTTCGAGCGCAACCTATCTCCCGCTTATGCCTCTGTCCATAGTCAAAGGTAACGGCTTTTACAAGTTTAAACTTTTTTTTGGACCAATACAGAGCAGTTGTAGAATCCTGACCACCGCTAAGAATTATAAGCGCAGCATGTTTGTTGATATTCATCGAGGATGATTATATCATAAATTCCTAACCATTAATTATCTGGTTTAATTCACTTATGGCGTTATTCAAATGTTCCGCCTGCGCGCTTAACTCCTGCGCTGTAGCGGCAGTTTCTTCCGCACTGGCAGATGTTGTCTGAGTTACCTTGCTTATCTCCAAAATAGATTCATCAACCTGATTAATACTATTGGACTGATCATTATTAGCTTTTACCAATTCTTTAATTGTTTCTGTTATCTCCTGCACACCTCCCACGATTTTATTCAATTTTATTCCTACATCATCTGCAACCTGCACACCGTTTTTTGTATGTTTTTTAGCACTTTCCAGAAGACTGGCAGTGCTTTTTGCGGCTTCAGCACTACGCTGTGCCAGATTTCTCACCTCTTCAGCAACCACCGAAAATCCTTTACCGGCCTCTCCGGCTCTGGCTGCTTCTACCGCCGCGTTCAATGCCAATAAATTGGTCTGAAAAGCTATATCATCTATGGTTTTTAATATTTTGGCTGTTTGATTGGATGATTCGTCAATAAGCTTCATAGACTCAGACATATTGCTCATAGAGTGAGTGCTGCTTATTGCTTCAGATTTTAATAAATCAATTTTAAAATCCGTGGCATTAGCATTTTCAACTGTACGTTTTGTCCCGTTAGAAATTTCCTGTATCATTGTTGATGATTGTTCAACTGATGCAGCCTGTTGTGTAGCTCCTTCTGCCAATTTTTGGCTTGCCTGATTGATCTGTTTAGCCGCTGATGATACATGCATTGCCGTTTCTGCTAACTGTTGGACAATTTTTATAACCGGCTTAACAATCATATCCGGCAGTAATAAACTGCTAATACCAATTAACAGTAGTGAGATAACGGCGCATATAAACAAGAATGCATTACTGGTTTTTATAATTATATTCGCTGCTTTTTCGTCTTGTATATTTCTTTCGGAAGCCAGTTGTACAACCTTATCGATTGTTTGTCGCTGCTGTAAATAAATACTGTAAATTTGCGGAAGTAAATTTTCCATAACTTTACGATCGTCTTTGAGTGCCGCAGGTATATATTCATTGCCAACCAAAGCATAGAATTTTTTTGCATAGGTGCTGGCGTCCCCAATAATTAACCGTTTTATTTCACTATCAGCCAAATCTTTTTGCCAAAACAACAGTCTGTTATTATAATCTTTTTCTAAAGATTTTAATTTTTCAGTTAATGATTCTAATTCATTTTTATCCAACGCAACATAAATTTGTAAAACTACCAAATAAGATTCAATGATATATTCCGGAGGGGGTAAAATATCAGCAATAAGGTCTTTGCCCTGTACAATTTGTTTATATAAAGGGCCATTTACCTTAACCTTACTGATCGTGGACAAAGCGCCTATAATAAAGAAAACGAACAATAATCCTATGGTTAGGTAAGTAAACAACAATTTTTTCTTTAAACCCAATTGTATAAGCATTATTGCCTCCCTTTATCAGGTAATAATCAAATAATAGCTCCGGGATATATTAATTGTCTACATAATTACGTAAATTTACCACATTTTTTGCAGGTATTTCGTTACAATTTTTTGGATAATGACTAATTATCAACTAAATTATGTCAATATTACGTTTTTACCGAAAACAGCATACAACCTTCTGCCCTTTTATTTTCCAGCAATTTTTGCGCACATTGAACGATAAATTAATTGGGTAAAACTATGCAAAAAAAAATAATTTCTGATGGCATTGCCCAAAGTTACATCAAGGTCCACCGCAACCTTGATTTCCTTTATTCTTCCATACCGCGCATATCCAGAAACCAGTTAAACGCCGAACTAAAAAATATTTATCAACAAGCAAAAAACGTGGGTATTTATTTTGATCAGCAGGCTGAAATAAAAATCGGGGAAGTAATCGTTAAGTTTCTTCCCCTGATAAACTTTCTGCAGCAACAGCAAAAAAAGGTTTTTGTTGTGGAACCTTCACATATTTATTTAACCGAGCTAGCCGAAGCATGCAAAGATGTAACCCTAATTAATACTAATAAAAGACTGGCGGAAAAAATAGATTTGCTTTTATCCATGAGCGTATATCCATGCGGCATGACAAAAGAATACAGCAAACTACTGCCATCACAAAAAATAATAGATATCAGGCATTTGGCCAGAAATGTAGGAGAACTTTGGCCGAATCACGCAAGCCAGACCTATATTTATTTATTAAGCGGACTGGCCGGCATCAAATATTTTCCTGTTTTGCCCGCCGAACTTGAAATAACTGTTAAGGACCTTTTATCGGCTAAACAAAAGCTGCATGATACTTTGATGAAAAAACCGAAGTTTTTTCAGGACACATATAAAAAATGGAAGAATTCCACAAATTTTATTTTTAATCCCGGCGTTGGTGTAACCAATAAGGTCCATTATCAGCAGTTGCGCCAGTGGCATAAAAATAATTTTATCGAGCTGGGCAAAATGCTGCTGGATAACTATCCCGGCTCCAATGTTTTTATTTACAAAAGAATAGAAAGCGAAGCCATTGCTGATGATATATATAAAACACTGCATAAATACTTCACCGGACGAACCTATATATTTATGCGCCATCCTTTTCGTCAGTCAATTAATATGCCGGAGCTGATTGCGCTGATGAAAGATATAATAAACGTGGCTATAAGCCCGGATACCAGCTTTATGCACCTGTCCGCTGCCGGCAATATTCCAACAATCGGAATATTCGGACCAACTGACGTACGGCAATGGGGCGCGCTCAGCTCTGATCCGAAGAATGTACTGCTAATTGAAAATAACAGCTGCAACAGCAAAAGTGTGAATGCCGACGAGGCTATCTGTCTGCGTTACGGCTGTGAAAAATCCTGTATTGATGAAATAAGTCCGCAAGCAATATTTAACGCTTTGCCATATTTTTTAAAAAGGAACAACGATGATTAAACAAAAAATTGTCAGTATAAATATACAAATGTTCAAAAATTCTTCTTTTCTGCAGGATGTTCCGCCAGTGGAATTTGAACATCAGGTACCGCGCTGCGACAAAATGATATTTAATCAGGCGGAAAATATCGGAGTTGTTTATGATTATGACAATTTCATGAAACTGGGAGAGTTTATTTTAAAATTCATGACAGTGCTCAGTTTTTTGAAAAACCATAACAAACAGCTGTATTTTTTTCCGATGAAGCACGATTATCTGCTGGACATTATCAGCAGGGACCCGGACATAAAAATTATTCAGGAACAGGAAGCCAAAAGTAAAGTACAAATGCTGCTGCATTTTGATTTGCCCCTGGGTTTTGCTCGACAATATGTGGCGAAAACTTTCCCCAACACAAATATTATCAACTTAAATAACACGTACTTTAATACCTTAATGAAAGTATGGAATAATGGTAAAAACACAACTCGCAGCCATATTACTCATCAAGGGACTTATACACATGTTTCGCAGACTGATATTCATAAACTTTTCCATCTGGCAGGAGAGGATTATAAGTTGACCTTACCAGACGAACTGAAAACCATTCAAGCAGATCTTGATATAGCGCTTTTCAAACTTAGTGAACAAATAAAAATCTACAATTCACATTTTTCTATCAAACATGAAAACTGGCAGAAAAATACCAACTTCCTTTTTAACACCAGCGTAGGAAGTTCCTTTAAACGCAGTTATCAGGCTTTGAGACAATGGAACACTGAAAACTTCACAAACCTGGGGTTAAAACTTTTAAGCGATTACAACGAATCAAATATTTTCATCTATAAATTTGAAGAAAATGACCAGACAGCCGAAGATGTGTATGCGGCACTTTACAAGCATTATCCCGCGCGCATAACAATCATTAAAAATAATTTACCTCATCTGGTTATGAATATCAGGGAAATTACAGCTCTAATGAAGGATATCATAAACGTGGCAATAACACCTGACACAGGATTCGCGCACCTGTCCGCAGTCGGCAATATTCCCACAATCGGTCTCTATGGCGCTACTTCTGTGAAGCGCTGGGGGCTGATCGGCCCGGACCCGAGCAAGCTTATCTCCATAGAAAATACAGCCTGTACTTCGAAAAATCCTCTGGCACTGGAAGAATCCTGCCTGTTTGAAGGCTGCAACAAAGCACAGCCGTGCATTAATGAAATAAAGTCGGATAAAGTGATGGAGGCGGTGGGGGTACTCGTGAAGCGGGAAGCGGGAAGCGGGAAGCGGGAAGCGTGAAAAGTGAATAGTGAAAGGAGGCTCAAGGCTCGGAAGGGCTCGGGGCTCTGGGGAGGTAAGAGATAAAGGGGTAAGTTGAATCGTGGAGTCGAGTCATCCTGAGCTTGCTTGCCGCGCCGACTTGTCTCGGCGAAGCTTCAGCGAAGACGGAAGCTTTAGCGTAGGCGGGACAAAGGGTGACGGGAAAATGAAGGGCGAAGGAAGAAGGATGATGCCCTCTAACCCTCAAATCTTCCAATCTTCCAGCCTGCTAATCCCCCAGCATTTTCAGCAGATAAGGATTGGCAGTGAGCATTTCCAGATGAGTGGCTTCGTCCGGGCGGCGGAAATCACGAGTAATTGTCTTCATCTTTTCCTGAATAATTCTAGCGGCTTCTTCCACAGGCTTATCCATAAGCCCCCATTTCTGAAGGGTACGCCAGGTGAGGAAGATGGGAAGGTAGCCGGCTTTGAGAGCGTTAATTTCACGATAGTTAAAAGTTTGAAAATTCATTTTTAGTTGTTCCATATCCATTCCCAGCAAGGTATCCAGCTTACTGTATTCATTTGCCGGCATATTCTGCTTAAGGCCAACCAGCAATTGCCTGAGTTGCTGCAGGTTGCGATCTTTATGCTGTCCGCCAACGGTATCCATGAGCACATTACTGATAGACCGGGCCAGTAAGTACTGCTGCTGAGCGTCCAATTTTATAGCGAAATTTAATTTTAGCATTTCTGAGACATAAGGTATGCTCCAGACCATTTTTGTTTTATCCATATATTTTTCAGAGGGCTTTTCATGGAGAGCGGGGTCGATAAGGGTTAGGCCGTAGGGGGAAGTAACTATTGAATCAGCATTTAATCTGGAAATCATTAAAAGGTCACCGTATTCTATACTGGTACTACTAGAATTAAAATGATGTCCTTGTTCACGGGCATTGCTCCCATTAACTAACTCCAAAGGATGATTGTGAATCCAAGAAAAATTATAACCTACATCCTCATTCTCACGTGATTTGATCATTAATAATGGGGTAACTTCAACAGTCAATATATTTGAGCTTTCAGGAATATAAATATATTTTTTTGTTGCGGTATTTTCTTTTAATAAAGATAAAAGCGCTTTAAAAAGTTCGATTTTATTGAAATCTATAGTTTGAATACTAATATCGGAAATTTTAACATCCTTTGCCATTACATACTTTAGATCTTTGCTCTGCAAATCAACTTCAAAATATCGGGAAACTTGTTCCCATTTTAAATCCTTAAAACCACTGTTGATAAAAACACTCAGGATACGTTCTTTGGAAAAAGATTTATATAACGAAAATATTGTAATTTCCTGTTTATCAGAAAATGTATTATTAACAGATTTTAATTGGGATAAACCAAGACTTTTCAGGCTTCTGGTATTTTTAATATAATCTTCCACAACACTCTTTGTCTCAACGGAAATATTTAATGTAAGAAGATTTTTCAACTCACTCAGAAAAACATCATCGCTTTGCAGAGTTTGTGCTATTAAAGGTAAGTTCCCGTATTCTTTTATGGAAACTAGTTTATTATGCGCTTTCATGGCTTAATGAAAATCCGACTGCTTTCATTTTATTCAGAACATAGGCCTTGATGTCGTTTTTATATTTTTCATTATCTTCTTTGGTAGCGAAATGCTTCATCATGTCTTGATACAAATCTGTTTCTTTATTCTGAATAAACTGCATGATGTGATTTAAAGCTGCCGTATCGTTGCCGGCCACCTGGCTAAAAAAGTTAATCCAGAAATTGCCGGTTTTTTCTTTTTCATCACGAGTTCTTTTTAAAATCAGTTTTTCCGTAACATTCATAAATTTCTTAATACCGTCCTCAATTTCTTTAAAACTCTTGTTTACACCATTAAACTTGTAGTTCATTGAAGTAATTTCTGTGTGAACTTCAGTAGTTATTTTTCTGTACCAGGAGGATAAAAAATTAAATATGTCTTCGAAATCCTTGTGCATGGCGATAAAATCTATTTCCTTATTTTCATTCATATACTTTAGAATGATTGAAAACATAATAAAATTGTAAGGATACATGAAGGTTGTATCTGTATCCAGAAACCAGGCGTCGCTCATATATATATAAGCCATTTGTTTTGCTTTCAGAACGTTACCTTTTATAATCGCTGTTTCCACCATATTCTTCATAGGGCCTCTGATATCATGTTTTACAGGTATCCATTCTGTGAGAACCTCTGTCAAAATTGATAAAATATTTTCTTTATGCATGGAAAGAGCGTTGGCCATAAGTATTTCCGTATTATTTATATTACTATCTTCAAAAGCGTCATGGGCCAGTTCATGATAAACCAGGTTTTCCATCATAATCTCAAGAAATATATCCTTTTTTTCAATAAACTCTTCCTTGGAATTAACATTAAAAGCAGAAGTAACGGCTGTTTTTATGCTTTCGGCGATATTTTCTTCGTCTAGCGCTGACAAGGATTCCAATTTGAACATATCATTATCAAACACCGGCAGCCATTTATTATGGAAAACGTATTCGCATACTTCTTTTCTGATCGCAATAGAATTTTTTTCAATAACCGCGACAATATAATGAACACTATTGGGTGTACGCATTTCTTCTTTGCTGAAAAAATGGATGAAATATTTTCCGTAATTGATGGTCTTAGCCACGCCAAATATGATAGATTTAAAGGAAGTGGAAGCCCCCATCATTATGCGTCTGCCGGAACCAATTATTTCCAATATATTATTTAGATCCTCAGTTTTATTATCGTCAAAATCCTTATCCAGAACTTTTATCTGAAGATTATTTATAATGTTTTTTAATTGATCTTTATTCAAATCTGCAAGTTTATATAATTTCTGAAGTTTTTCAATGACTTCTTCAAATTTTGAGTAATCGTTAAAACTTATTTCTTCACTGACCGGTATATTCAGCACCAGTCTGATGAAACTTAATTTCACCCTATCTTCTCCGGCCTCTGTCCATTCTCCGGTCCTTTGCATATAAGTGAATTGCGCCGCAGCGTAATATTCTACCTGAGCATATATTTTGGCTTCTACAATTTCCCTGAATTTCTGTAATATCGGTTCGGGATTTGCAACATTGGCTTTTTTCAAAACATCAATCAATTTAATTTTTTTGCTTAAAACAGGGGTGCTGAAAATTATTTTGGAAAATTTCTTGTTATATTGTTTTTCCAAATCGGAAAAACTGACTTTATTGCTTACTTCGATTACGTTGCTACTTTTATTGTGTGACATTTTTGAACCCCCATTTCTTTGTACAGGCCCTTACATTTGCAAGGGCCTGTATTAATTAATAAATTATGGTTTCAAAGCTTCTGCTTTTGAAGCGTCTAAATTTGCTGCTGTGGCTGCTGCGCTAAACTGAGTTTCGGTTAATTCAAGCGGTTTTAACTGAGCTACTGCTGCTTCTTCAGTTATAGTATTTGCCTGAACTCCTGCTAATACTGTAGTAGCTTTTACTACATTGTCTTCTTCTGCTCCTGCCAACCCTTTTACTGTTGGGTTAACGATACCACCGGACAAATCTTGTCTTGCTGCTGCTAAAATTGTAGCTGGCATTTCAGCGGCTGTTTCTTTACCTGCAGGTATTTCGAGCGCTGCGCCGGTTTTGCCTGCGTTGATCTGTGCTTCTGTTGCGCTTACGTTCAGCATATCTGCTGCTTTTAACGCGTTTACTCCTGTTAAATCCTGCTGCGCGGCCTGTGCCGGATTTACTTTATCCTGGTCAATGACCACTGTTTGCTGACTTTGAGTTGTTACTTGATTTTGTATTTTCATTTTAATTCTCCTTATTTATATTGATTTACGAACTATTTTTTTACACTCCAGATATCGTTATTATCTAACACGCCCCTTTCATAATTTAATTTTTTATTTATATTAAGATATCGACGAAAAGATGGTTATGTTGCAGAAATTTTAAGCATGATATATCGATTTTTTATGTTTTTAATAGCTCTTCCAGATCTTGAGCTTTAATAGTGGAAGATTGCTGTTTCTCAAGCAAATTTTTGAGGTTCTTTAAGAAATTTCGATCTTTTTCAGATCCTGTCTCATCAATGCCGCTTTGAGACAAAATTGCCATAGCCATAGCTATCTCCATACTTGAACCGTGTAAAGAAATTTTGCTGCCAGCCAGCGTATCGGTAGTTGTAACTTTATTATAATTTTTTAATTCCGCCGCTTTTCGCTGCAATTCATTTTTAAGTGTTTTCAGAATAGATTCTCTGATTAAAACATCTTCTTCTTTAATCATATTTTCAAACGGTACAAAACTTGATTGTTTATCCTGATAAGTAGGCGCAAAGTAACTGACAAATTTGCCGAGATAATAATGGGTACTGGCAACAGCCCTGAATAATTTCTTCTGCTTTATCTGATATAAATGATAAACTCGTAACAATCTATTTTTCATAAATAAATTTTCTTCTTTGGACAAAGCTACATTGGATTTTATCAATTCCTCCGCATTATCCTTAAATACAAGCTCATCGACATCCGGGTCCTCAAAAAATTCAGACCAGAGGTTTTCGGCATTATACCCGAAAATACCGATAATCTGTTTTTTGGGTACCATTTTCTTGCCTACTTCATTGGCAACGAATTCCCTATATAAATCAGCCGACCGTTTTTGTACGGATTTTTGATAATCTGTTGTCCCTTTTATATAATCGTAGAGCTGTGTACCGTATTCTGTACCCATGAACATACCATCCATTATCAACAAAGCCTGGCCAACGCCTGGAATAAATTTGCTCCCCACTCTTCCACCGAGTTTGATCCCGACTTTTTCCAGCGCAAAACGAGTTCCAGCGCCTAATTTCTGTATAGCTTTGCTGTTATTTAATAAGTCTATAACTTTATTCGCATATTTATAAGCCGCTGCATCGACAACAGTACCCACGCCTACTTTTGTGATGGTTTTAGCAACCTCAGGTGTTATTCCTACCGAAAGCAAAGTATGCGCGATTTTTTCATTATCAAACCCCAAATTATTTGTTAACTGATCAACATAGTTATCCAGATAATGGCTGGGCATAAAATAAGCCAAACCACCCAAGGCCTGTGCTACCCCTGAAAATAATTTTTCTTCATAATAATCATAGTTTTTCTTTCCATCCTTCCCAAGGATCGTTTCCAGGGCAGGGTCTTTTAAACGCGAATAAAATGTGCAGGCCAAAGTGCCTCCCAAAAGAACAAGAAAACTGCTTGATGTCCTGCTTAATTTCTGAATAGTTGTTATCAGTTTGCCTGTTGCCTTAATTGTTTGCGGATTAAAAGCCTTTAATATCTTCTGCATTGAAGCTGACCCCAACATAAAGAAACCAAAGGACCCTGCTCCATCCACAAACAATTTACTCTGGTTCATATATTTTTTCGCTTCTTTTATTTCCATATCCAGCATGCTTTTGAAAATAGGGTCACTTCTTTTTTGCTTGGAATAGGCTATGTATTTTTCTTCATTCCCCAGAGAAACAGATGGGCTTATATTTTTTTCTTTATTACCATGAATAAGAATGTCCTGAATAATATCAATGACAGCCACCTCTTTAAATTCCAGGAGGAATAATTCTTTATCCGCGATATTGTTTGCTTTACAAAATTCCTCAATTTTTTGATCAAACTTGGTTACATCCGGGAAAATTTTCAATCTTTTTAAAATTTCCTCTTTAATCTTGGTATCAAATTCCTGGAAATTGAATTTTGTTTCTATTCCGAATAAAGATAAATCCATGAGCCAGGTTTTCCGGTACTCTGCCAAAGCCATGATCTTGGCAATGCTTCGTTCCCCCTCAGTCGGTAACTTTTCCTGAATTTGTTTGATACAGGAATTAAATTGTGATTCGACATCCATGTTGTTATCAATATTCAAAGGAATCTTAAGGTCTTTGGCTATTTGAACAAGAGCCTGAATATAAAAACGCTTTTCAACCATAGCCTGAACGGCAGTTATCTCTTCGCCGGAAATCTGAGCTTTCCCCAACATTTGGCGAGCTTCTTTTTGGGCCAACTCTTTAAGTTTGGAATCCCTGGCATTACCGATTTGTTCATTTTTATAATAACGAAAAACTCTTTCTTCCATCATATTTTTGTCTAGATTGGCAAGTCCTTTAATAGTATCAGGCAACATGGCAAAGGCTGTGATGCCATGGCCCTGACGAATTCCAGCGATATAAGTAGCTAAAGCTGTTTTATATTCAAAGGCTGTGAAATTAGCAGCACCCTCTTTACCCTTATGAACAAGTTCCTTATATTCGGGCAATTTGTGTTCTATAACAACATCTTTAACAATACCGGCCAAAACATCAGCGATGAAACCTGACGCGGCGCCCTGCCCCATTTTATAAACTGTAGTCATTGTCTTGGATTTACTAATAAAAACATTACTGAGTAACTCGGCCCGTTTGAACCTATCTACTACTTTCAATATTCCTCCGGTTAAAAAGAATTCAGCTAGATTTGCTCGTGTCTCCGCACTGTCTAATTTAGCCTCAATTTCCTCCCGCGTTCCTTTAATCTCCAATAATGGTCTGTCAACAGTTTTAACCCTGGTTTTTTCGTTATAAACCCCCGGGCCTTCCACTGCCGCATCTATCTGCTCCCTGATATATTCCTGGGGAAATCCTTCGAGCGGACTAACAGCCAATCCTTTGTCAGAAGCTTTTTGAATGACCTGATATGCCGTATTTCTTCTTTGAGCAGCTTTTTGATAATCTAGTAATTGCTCAGGCTTAATTTCAATTTTAATAACATCTGACTCGCTACCCAATTCAACTGTTAAACCTTCTTTATTTTTGTCTTTTTTTGCCACATATTCCAAGGCAGAACGAATAAATTTATCTTTCTTTTCCTGTGGAAGACTATCATAAGTAAGTTCTTGCCCATTGGCTTTCAATAGCTTTTCTATTTCAGCCTTAAAGTTTGCTTCAGCTTTCTCAAATTCCTTTTTGGCTTCCTGTAATTCGTTTGCGGCAGTGTCACTAATAACAAATTCATGCCTGAACTTGCTCTCTATTATATATGTTCTTCCGGGATCTACTCCTTCCCGTAATCCCAGTTTTTCCCAAGCTTTTTTTAGAGTATCCTCAGCTATGACCACAGGTTTTTTTGTTTCAGCGGGTTTTGGCTCGGTTCCTTTGGTCTCCGGTAAAGGCTGCTCAGCACCCGGGTTTTCTGTTGAAACTTGCGCGGAAGGTTTACTGCCCGTTGTACTTTTCTTTCCTTCAGCAGGCTCAGCAACGGCAGTCGCTGCCTTCTTGCTTCCTTTAAGCTGTTTTTTTCTACTAATACCTTCCAGTTTTCTTGTGGCTTCATCATAAATCTTTTGCGCTTCTCTGCCTTTATCTATTTCTGTTTTTTGCGGATCATCAGCTATTTTCTGCAGTTCAACGGAAGTTTTGTCGATAACTGTCTGATAAGTCTTTTTTATCTTGATTAATGAAGAAACAATAGGCTCGCCATTTTTATTAAAAACATCCTGCAGCATTTTATATACAGACCGGTTATTACGATGAAAATGCATCAGTAAATATAGTTTCGCTTTGCCCCTGGCTTTATCCTCAACTTCTGCGCTATTTAACAAACCGACAATACTATCCAGCACACCATTTTCACAAAAATCAGCTGTTAATTCGGCCAGTTCATGCATACGCCTGGGGAAAATTTCATTAGCCTTACCAAATTTAGCCTTGAATCCCGAAATATGCCCTTCCTCATGCGCTTTTACAAATTCTATAAAAATTGCTAAATTTTCCCTGACTTTTTTCGGGTCCTCTTTTAACATCTTTTCCCAGTCTTCCTTACATTTAATCCCCAGACAATCGAACATCTTTCTGGCGTCGGAATTGGCACCGCTGTACCCGAAAGCTTCTTTGAGCATATCCTGCATATAATTTTCCAACGGTTTTTCCCTGATAATAACTTCATATTTATCATCATCACCAAAATAATTCGTTTTTTCTACATAAACCGCTCCCAGTAAACGCAACCCCGGTGAAGCCTGTATCTCTCTTTTGATTGTAAGTGTTCTATTCCCCTGGTCATGCTTAATATCTACTTCTCCGAGAATGCATTGTTTATCCAGAAAAACTATCTGTAGTCTTGAGCCTTCGGCCCTCAAAATCGTATTTAATTTTTTGATATCTTCAGGTTCTTTTAAGTCATATTTATAGTTTTTATATTGAACTACTGTTTCCGCCTGTTTATTATTTTCTATATAAACCTGCCTAATCCTGTCAGCAAGTTGTATCTCCAGGCTTGACCTGGAGCCCCGCTCAACTCCTTTTACTTCACATTCCGAAGGGAAAAAAAGTTTGGTGAGGTTCCTGGAAAGTATTACCCCGTCGCTTGAATAATCGTATAGCGGTCTTTCTCCCATTACACGTTCTATAAACTTGAAACTCCGGAAGAAACCTTTTTTGCCCTGCACTATGCCTTCACAAACCTCTTTGGTCATATGCCGGGCCATCTGCTCAAAAAGCATCTGCTGATATTCATTGCTGCCAAATCTCAGTGATTGTTCTTTATTTGTTCTGGTATTAATAAGCTCTATATTTTCACCAAGATTTCGTTGGATCAAAGCCAATTTGGTGGTTATAATTTTTATAACTTCCCGACGATGTACTGGGTCTGTTATATTCTGTGCTGAATTGTAAATTACTTTCATAAGACCTTCTTTAAATTCAGCCATACTTTCGATATTAGAATTCTGGTCCAGTTTAATCCCTATTAATTTTGTTTTTTGACTTAAAAATTTCAGATACTGTTCTCTCAATTTCTGGTCTGTAACCAGATCATTAATATTTTTCACATTGTTTTTTTTCACAAATTCTTCGGTTGCCGAATCGATTACAACTTCGTAGATACGTGTCATCAGACCGGGAATATCTTTTATTTTTTCCAGGTCTCTTCCGCTTTTATATTGGCCGGAGTCTTTGAGCATTTCCACAAATTGCTTAGGTAACCCATCGGTATCTGCCTGGGCAGCCATTTTTTCCGGACTTTCTCTTAATACAAGTTCATCATCCTTTGGATTTTGAAAATATTTTTCTAATAGTTGATAGTTGGAACGAATTTCCTCAGGCAAATCAGCTTTATTCAGTGCCGGCTTAGCTTTTTCCCAGAATGAGTCACCTTTACTCAGTAAATCGGTAATATGATGTATAATCCTGGAAGTTTTCCCTCTGGCTTTCTGCATCGCGCGGTTGGATTCTATGCCTTCCCTGTACTTCTGCACACCGGCAGCCTGCTGCCCGTCAAAAAACTCAATGTTTTCATTGGATATCAATTCCCTTAACTTTCCATATTCTGTAATGTCACTTGTGTCTATTTTGCTCTTATCATCAATCAGACCGTATTTAATTAGTAACCGACTCTGTTCTGTATTAATAATATTAAATGCCATCAGGTCTCTGGCCATTTGAAAATAATAAATTTTTTGCTTCAACTTTTCCACAATATTGCGGCTGTTTTTTCCTAAGTCCGAATGTTTATCAAAATCAAAAATATTAATCTCTGATAAAACCCTGTCTGTTTTTATTTCTAATTTTGGATCTTTTTTTATTTTATCCAGTATTTTGTCCAGAGTTTGTCGTTCATTTTGGTCCAGATATTTGATAAATTCATTATAATCAATATTCAAAAGAGCATTGGGAGGGTAATCCGGTTTGCCGATCACTATAGCGTCACGCACCCTACCCTGCTCATCCCTCATGGCAGTAACCTTAAATATATCCCGGAACCTTTCCTCACCGGACAGCAGCATGTCTTCCAGAGAATATATACCGTAAATTCTCCCTTCTTCCCTTTTTATACCTGAAGTTCTGGCTAACCTGTATATTTCCTGAATATAAAAAACAGAATCCGCTTTTAACTGAGTGGAGAAACCGACGATGCCTTCATTATTATAACCCTGAGCTAGTTTCCACTCTAAAAATTTATACTTATTTTTTTTCTGGGCATCCTTTAAAGCTTCGCCCAACATCTGTACGTCCACTGCTCTGTTGGTATTGGCGGAAAGCAGTACCTGAATAAACCCGTTACCGATTTCTTCTATATTTGTCTGTTCCTTTTCTACAGCAGTTGTCTCTTTTATCAGGTTTATTTTGAAGCGTTCTGCGTAATGACCTTTTTGCCTGAGCCCTGATTTGGCGGCATGTGCTTTATTAAATTCCAAAGCTTTTTTGTAAGCTTCCACATAATTATCCCCACCAAGTTCTTTAAGAAGTTCTTTGGCAAATTTGGCGGATTCCGGATTTTTGGCAAACTTTTCAGTTAATTCGCTCTTTCTTTTGGAATCTTTGGTTATTTCCATTTCCAAAAGATCAAACAATGTCATTAATCCCTCGTTTACCGATTTGATATCCAGCTGAGCTCCTTCATGATATTCATAATAAGGAATATGTGAAAGGACCGAGTTCCCTCTGACCAATTGTTGGGCGATACCCAATATCAACTTGTTACGCTGAGTAGCAATATCCTTGCACATAACCGAGGTATCAATCTTTAATTTCCGTGGCACATGCGGCCTAATGGCCTTAGTATCGATACCGGACTTGGCCGTTGATTCCGAGTAGTCCAGCATGGTCCCTGAGAGATAAATAAGCCCTTTGAATATTTTTACAAAAGCATCGGTTGTCACTTCCGCGGGCGGAATATCAATTTTGGTAATTCTCATTCTTTCTTTGGCTTCTATACAGTTATGTATCCTGCCCTGTAATTTTCTGCCATCCTGAATTCGGCGCATACCCATATCTATGAGCACAATCCTGCCGTCAATTTTCTGATATTGCCTGCCTCTTACATAAATTACTTCAGCAACAAGCATATCGCCTGCCAAACCTTTAATAAAATCTATTTCGCTCTGTTTAAATTTTTCTTGCTTTATAAGCCTGTCCAGTTCTTTCAGGCCATTTTCAGTGAATATGGCTGATTCACCGTTTTTAATAAACATTTCGTGATTTTCCGAGTGCAAAGCAACCAATTTTTTTACAAGTTCATAACATTTTTTATAGTTGGCTTCATCAGGTGAAAACCCCATACCGCTTATACTGATAATTGCCGGGTTTATTCCTTCTATATTTTTATTTTTATCAGCTTCGTCCAAAATATAATTATATATTTCGCCGATAGTAATGGGCAAAACCCTTTTCTCCGGGGTAAGCCCGTCGTACAGCCTTCTGAACTGCAGATCGCTGTGTATGGTATAAACAACATCATTATTATTAAAAATTCCTCTGGCTCTCTCTATATTTTCAGCGTCAGCAGGAGTATATTCGTCTACATTCATTTTGAGAAATTTAAATATTCTCTTCGTTGATTTCACACCTGCCGCTCTGTCAGCATCGTTCGATACGCCGATTATAGATTTCTCACCCAACAGATATTTAATAAAAGCTATACCGGTTATTATTTTGGTTTTACCTTCGCCGGCATTAGCGTTAATCGCGATACTATCATTTATTACAGAAAAATAAGTGGCAGTTAATTGTTCAATAAAAGGAAATTCCTCCGGGTATGCCGCGTTCCAACTCATAGCCCAGACCTCCATCGCGTTTTTTACAAAAGTATGATACCTTTTGGAGTTTTTACTGACCTTATCTTTTACAATTCCTTCAGCTTCTTTTTTTATTTCCGCTAATTTCTTATCAATTAACTTTTGTTTTTCTTCCACACTTTTTTCTTTATAACCGGTTTTTACCAATTCCTGAATGTTTTTATTAACTTCCTGGCTGAAGAGTTCGGCTTCCATATAATTTTTTAAATTATCTTCCACATATCGTAAAAAATTGTCAGGATTTGTCGATTTGTTTTGAGATGATTTAGACTGAATAATTTTTCTGATATCCGCTTCTTTTTCCTGCCAGTATAACTGAAGTAACTCTTGAATGGATTTTGCATCTTGAAGATTATCTATATCATTCGAGCCAGCTTTTCTCCAGGCCTCCAGACTATTTATCAGATCGGGTTTTGTTTTTAGCCATTCCGAGAAACCTTTATTAATATCGGACGCAGTATCAAACAGTATTTCCGTTGCTTTCCATTTATCCACTCTGTCCGGATCGTGCTTAAACACTTTTTCCGAAAGATGCTTATAAACCCATTCCCTATTAATTGTATCTCCATTACTTTTTCTATTTTTTACTTCCTGTAAAAAATCTTCAGCTTCAGCCTGTGTCAGATGCTCAATAACACCATCTATTAATGTCTTTTCCGTTGCATCCAATTTTATTTTATTTTTTTCCAGATTACTAACAGTGCCTGTTAGTAATGATTTTGCCTTTTCTTCTGCAATCTTTTTTGTTTTGGCTCCCGGTTCCCAGTCCCTGACCTCCGTCTTGGCTAAATCAATTACCTCCTTCAAGGCCTTCCTGATATCTTCCTGAGTACCGGCCAAATATCTGGATGGCAGATGCAGGCTAGCCTCTCCACCTTCCAGATAAAGAAATTCTTTGGCAGGTCTATCCAATATCAACTCAGATTTGCCGGACAATTCTGTTTGAACCGAACCAAAAACTATTTGTTTCAATCTTATCCTTTTAGTTGTTATTTCTTTAGTGTCAGGGTCCTGATGCTGGACATCAATAAAATATCCTTCGGCATCTCTATTCTCGGGCAAATATTGAGGCAGATTATCAATTATTTCATAGAGCCTGGGTACTGCTTTGCCCTCAGCAAATTTTAAATAAGAATGATCTTTGTCTATTGCTATAACCTGTTTGTGAGCATCACTTTCGATGGTGTTAATCATATCAGCGTGATGAGGACTTTTATACTTTTGTGTCAGTGCTTCTATCTGGCTACCCTTATCCTGCATAAATCGCTGGAAATCTTTGTAACTTCTGATTGAAAAACCTTTTGCCAAAGTATGTGTTGAAAATAACGTATTAAGGAATGCCTTGGTATAAGGCAGCCCTTTAGCCAAAATCGGCACCATAATTCTTTTAAAAAGTATTTCTTCTTTGATAATATTAAACCGCAATCTCGCAAAAAAATTACCATACTTCTGGTCAAGTTTATAAAGGGTCCTTATGGCTGCTTCATAATTGGAAAGGTCTCTACTTTCAATATCCTTTCTCTTTTCATATTCTTTTTTTAATGCTTCTTGAATATTAGCCTTAAAATTTAAAAGAAATTTAGCTGCTTTCCCGGCCAACTCCGGCGCGTCCTTTGCTTTTTCGACCTTAGACGCTACATAATTCCAAATAAATTCGGAGGCTTTTTCAGGATTCTTTGTAGTGAGTTTATTAACAATATTATCTATTTTTTGATTATAAAAATTATTAAATTTTTCAGCGCTAATTCCAGCTTTTTTCCCAGCTTCACGAGCAATCTTTGATTTTCCAATACTATCCGCTATTGAACCCACAACTCCCTTTTCACAAAGAATATCCAGTATTCCTGAACTCTGGTCTCCCATTTTTCTAAATCTTTCAGCGCTTTTCGGGTCTACCTGATCAGCGATGGCATTAGTCATATGCCTTAAAATTCTAAGTTTACTTTCTTTGCTGACTTTCTCATGGGATAACACTTTCATTAAACGAACCGCTTCCCAGATAATTTTATCCGGCGTAAGAGTTCTGCCGGCCCAGCTATTCCAAAACGACTGCCCGTTGCGCGGCATCATGAAATAAGTCGCTATTAAACCGATAAGCGCAGCCTGCGGGTAATTCTTCTGTTCCAATTGATCAAAAAATCCAAGAAACCCGAGTAAAACCAGGGCATTATTTCTGAAAATCCAAATACCTCCAGCTAAATCAATTCCCGTACCGCTGGCTTCCTCAGCCACCTTGAGCCAGCTTCTCTGGTCTACTGTCCAGTTATTAGGGTCCATTTTGGAAATATTGGCTATTTTTTCATAAAAATCTTTTTTGGAAGATATGTCCGGATTTAATAACACTTTATCTAATTTCTGATATGGAGTAACTGCGTAAAAATGCCATCCGGCCAATAAAAATTTAACATCCGTGGCAATAGTAGGACCTACGACAGCTTTCATGGCGTCATAAGCACCATCTAAAACAGATGAATGTTCAACTTCACCTTTTGTTCTGGCTTCTCCGGGTTTGGATTTTTCTTGTTCACTTTGAACTGATTTTCCTTTGGAGAACATATTATATACAGGGTCTACCCATTTCATCAAACCCTGCTTGCCGTAATCAGCTGCAACATTTAGAGAATCAGCTTCTTTTACATATCCCTGTAAATCTTTACTTTTCTCGGTAAAATACACCCTTTTTAACCTGGCACCGGGATTTGCCACTTCTGTCAGTAATTGAGTCAGTACGAAAATATAGTAATGCTTGAAGTCAAGCCGCACTGATTCCGCGGTTATATAAAAAGGTTCATTACCTGTACCTCGTATTCCTTCCCATTTTTTTATGTAATCCTCAACAAACTTTTTTTCCTGTTCCGGCATGGATTGCGCTTTTGTTCTGATCATGGCGATTATCATATCTACTGAACTGTTATTCAGTTGGCCTGGGGCAAGTTCCATATTGTTATTAAAATAAATTGTCAGTATATCAGGATTAACCATTTGATATTTGTTGGCGTAACCGATAGCCTTGTCAAAAGCGCCTTTAATTCCCAAAAATACCGGGTCCACGCCTATTAATTTTTTTAAGCGGTATTTTGTATTATCATATAAAGGAGTATTATATCCGGCCGCAAACGCATCCCAATATTTTCCAACCGGTTCGATAATATCTGTAAGTTTCCCTTCTTTGAACTTTATTAAGGGAACAGGAATATTTTCCTGATTTATGGAAAGAACAATCTTATTTATTACGGTTTTCAGTATTGCGATATCTTCAGAATCGGAATCGAATACTTTCAGAGAATCAAAGCTTAATTGTTCAGCGTCAAACTTTTCCAACCCTTTTTTTAATAAATCAAAAATTTCAGAGGCGTGATACGATTTGCCTCTCAAGGAAAACTCTGTATTTTTGCCAAGCGCAATGTAAACCAGCAACTCATAGAACCCCCCGGAATATTTTGATATACCAAGCGTGGAGAACCATTCCTGAATATTCTTTAGCCCGCCTGAGCGGTCCTTTAGTTCGTCAAACATCCATTTTACAAACTTGTAATCATACTGTTTGGTGGCATTATTATAAAATTCCCTGATCCACTTTCCGGCTGCTTCTTTTTCCCTCATATCTGAAACAGGGTTATTGTAAATTTCTTTTTGTCTGTTATAACTCCATAAAATTTTAGGATCCTGTTTGGCATAATATAAAAGTTTAATTTTTAATACCGAGTCAGCATCGAGATTATCATAATTTTCCGCGGCAAAACTATTCTGGAAACTGCCCTCCAGAGTTTTGAAGAAAACATCGGCCCTCTGTTCCAGAAAACCTAAGTCCAGGGTTAACATCTGTTCCACATAGTGCAGAGATTCCAATTTTTTATTTAACTTATTCAAAACATCAAAAGGGCTGTTTTTTATTTTTAAATTTTCTCTGGTAATAGTTTGAATATTGTTTGCTTCACAATAATTAATAAGATTTTTCAAATCTTTGACATAAATCAGTAACAATTCATATGCGCTCTTTTCCAAACATTCAACCAGCGATTTTAATTGCTGAAGCGAAAACTCGTTCACTATAACAACACTTTCCCTGTTAAAACCTGACAGCAAAGACATATACAAAAAGTTAAGCAGGGCAACAGGTTCTTTGTATAAATATGAAGGATTGTAGGAAATATCGGTTAAAGCCTTACTTTTGTCACTGATCTGTGTTTTAAGTTCACTTATATCTTTATCTGTTAAAGGTACAAATTTTCGGTCAACAAGATTAATAAACTTCAAAAATTCCTTCAGAGTATCCTGATTTTCGTTTTTTTCTGACAAAAATTTGTTTAATTTATCGATATCGATGCCCTGCTTCAAAATATATTTCAAGAAATAGTTATGAACAGATATTCCCTGTTTACCGGCTTCCTGCTCTATACTCTTGTACATTTTGCTGTTAGTCAAAACGTCAATACAGCTTATCCCGGACCCTCTATATCTGATGATTAATTTATTCTCAAGTTCCTGTATGTCCTTTTTACTCATAGTAAAAATTTCAAGCGAATCTGCTCCATTAAGAACCGTTGTCTGAGCCATTTGTTTCTCGAAATCCGTAAAGAATTTAATACTTTGTTGTATTTCAGGGTTATTTGAATCTAAAACTTGCCCCTCTCTGGAATCTTTTATAAATTTGTTTATTCCTTTTATTTCATTGGAAACACTGTGCTTGAAAGAATTACCCAATCCCACTGTTTGCCAGGCAACTTGAAAATTCAAGTCAATATTTGAGTTATCATCATCCAGCATGCCGCCACTTTTTAAAAGGTTCAACCTGCGTTTTAGCTGCTTAATATCGTCTTCAACTTTAGAGGAAGAATTTAGATTTCGATACTCGTCCTGTTTATATATTTTCGTTTTTTGCTGACTGCTGAAAACTGTAAAATCCGGTGAATCTTCTAATTTAGACTGAGCAAGCCATGTCTCGATTTGATTGCGGGTTTTAATAACTTTATAATTGGCTTGAGATTGATTTATATCATGAATTCTTGCATTAATCTTATTTATTATATTTGTACTTTTTTCATACAATGATTTATCGTTTAACATTGCATTCAGATTAGTTACATCTGTCAGAAGATAAATCATTAAATCTTTTTCTGAGCTATCCTTGCCCGAATAAAAAGGGTAAAAATTAGTAAATATATCTAAATAAAAAAGCTTATTATTAATCATGCTTTCATTTTTCTTTATATACTCAAAAAAATCAGCAAATGTTAATTCATTTACTTGTTTTTTTAAAGTTTCAGCGAATAATTCAATGCCCCTGTTTTTTCCATAAAAATCTTTTACTTCCTGAATGCTGGGAATATAATTTTTGAAATCCAGATTAGCAAAATTTTCTTTAATTTTTTTGGGAATATTTTGATTCGCTTCATTAATAATGCATTTTTCTATCTCAAATTTTTTCTTGTTATATTCAATTGTATTATTTTTTGCCAAAACCTTTCCCATGTCCTTAGCATTTAAATATTTATTATCCCCTGTTAACAAATAAAACAACCTGTCATCGATAACACTTACTTGCTTATTACTTATATTTGTAATAATAAATGGGGACAAATTGGCAAACAAATCCAGATAAAAAATCGGATCATCAAGCAAACTCTTGTTATTAACTATATATTCCTGCAAAAAAGCTGCCCAATTGTTTTCAGCTTCTATGTTTTTTATGTCTTTACCAAGTGATTTCGCGTAAGCCTCGATCCCGTTTTTTTTGTAAAACTGAGCAATCTGCTGTTTATCCGGAACATATTTTTCAAAATCAATTTTTGCAAAAGCATCAATTACTTTTTTATGTATTCCGGCAAATTCCGGTTTAAGTTTATTTATTTTAAAATTACCTAAATTTAAAGAATCGGCTGCTGCAGAAGTTTGATCCGCCGGTTTTTCTTCTCTGACAGTGGCTATAATTGCCTGTTCATTATTCTGAATAATTTGATGTAAACCTTTATAATTTCCATATATTTTCAGGTTATACACTGAGTTTATCTGCGATACAGCCGGATCTAGCTTGGCTAACTCTTTATTTGTTTTCTCTATTAATTCATTTAAATTTGTTCCTATCGGTGATACTACTCCTGAAGCCGGCATAAAAGAATCGTCAATTTTATATGCAGGGAATAAATGTTTCATGAACTTCAAATGAACGAAACGCTTGTCTGAAAGAAAATCACAAAAAAAGAAAGCTTCTTCACCGGTTAATGTTGAAGGGTTTTTATCAATGATGACTTGATTTAACTTTAAATAATTTAAAACAGCTTCATCTTCACTGACTGTAGTATGTTCTCTCAAATATGCATCTATACCCTTGCCCCGGCTGTAAAAATTATTTATATCCGCAAGAGTAAACGCATATTTCTCCGGTTTTTTAATTTTTGTTTCAGGAGTTTCTTGATACAGCTTGTATAACCGCTCAACAAAACTTTTTAACTCAGGATTATTTTGCAAATCTTTGATGATGTTTTTCCAATTTATATTATTAGAAAAAACCAGGATTTCATCCTCTGGATTTATAAAGAATTCCCCAAGATGATCCTTTACACCAGGCAAACTTTTCAACAATTCATCTTTTTTTATTTGCTTACCTCTCGTTAAATCTTCGCTATAAAATGATTTTTTTATCTCGATATTTATCCTTTTTTCTTTTTTCCCGTCCAGATCTGTCCAGACAAATAAAAGCTGACTTCCCTTCGTTTTTAGTGCTATGGGGATTTCAAAGTTGTTAATGCCTTCTTTAAAAATCCACTCTCCCAGATGATGTTCCTGGCCATCGGTAGCAACCTCTTTAAGCACTACTTTACCGGCCATAGTATTAATCGAGACATTTCCCATACCATCGGTTAGAAGCAGGTGGTTATTTATAATGAGCGGCTGAATTTTTTGAGTTTCAGAATCATTATCCTGTTTGCCAGCTTTTAATTTATCGCGCGCTATTTCTTGCACTGCAGCCTTATCCTGCTGTTTTAACTGCAATTGTGCCCAGTCCACGAAATCAGCAGCAAATAAAGCAGAGGCCTTTTCTAAGGGCATCATTTCTTTATATTTATTCTTGATCCAGTAATCAACAAATTTTTTAAACTGGTCCTTTTTGAAGCTTATTTTTACATCTGTATTATCGGCTTTAAGGATAAAGTTTACAGAATCACCTTCCGGCCCGAATTTGCTCATTATGGCATCTGTAAAATTTTCCTGAGAAAAAGCCTCATAAGCTAATTTAAACGCTTTGGCACCTAATTGACGTTCGGGAAGATATTTGCCCCAGTCTATATTCTTTATTTTTTCTTCAGGCAAATCATTGTTGTTTGTTTTGTTTTGTTCCTTTGAATCGAAACTCATAAATTTCGATCCTGTTAAACTTTTCTTTATAACATCCTCAGGTTTATATAAGCCTTGTCCAAGTTTGGCATAACTATCAGCCATCTCCGGGATATCTTTTAAAAAAATTAATAAATCATCTAACGTAAGTTTTGATTCATTTTCAAAATATATTTTCATGGCCTCTTTTTTTATAGAGCTGTTTTCAGAGATAGTTATAAAACCATTTTCCAGCAATTGTTTATTCAATATCTCCAACTCTATTAGAGTGTTAATGATGGACAACTGCTTCACTGTTTCTTCCCTGTCATCACCGGCACAGTTAATATTAAACATATTCAATTTTTGTCTGAGGGTTTCAACTATTTTATCCTGTCCTCGATAGGCAATAATAAATTCAAGATCGTTTCTGTCGAAACTTTTTTTATTCTGCAGCTTGTCCAGAATGATCGATTCATTACTCGCGTTTTGGTTGTTATTTTTGAGTAGCCATGATTGTATAGCTGCATTTTTGTCACTTGAGTCTGCCAGTTTTAAGAGATCACCATTGGTCATTTCCTGAGAAACATTTTTTATATAGGTTTTTAATAATTCTAAATTTAATACTAAGTTTTTTTGATTTTTATTAAAATTAGTTAAAATCTCCGATATTGAGGTACGGATATCTATGATATCTTTATCTTTAAGGTCCCCTTTGATATTTAAGGTGTCGGAATTCTTGTCCCATAATATAAACAGGTCCAGCAGATATTCCAGCACTGATTGGTTTTGAGTATTTTCATCGGTCAAACCATTAGCGATTTCAGCGCCGTTTTGCGCCGAAATTTTGTCTAATTGTTTAAGCTGATCAATATTTAAGTTTAAGCTGAAAATATAATTCAATTTGCCGGCCAGCAAATTGATGTCATTTATGGATAAAGATATTTTCTCTTTACCTGGCAAAGAGAGCTTTGCGCTGTTCTCGTTAAATGTTAGTCTTATTCCTTCAACCATAGTTTACTCAATACAATTTTATTACTATTAATTAACCGCAATAGGTCTTTTTGCGGCCCCCCTTCGTGAAGCTCGCTCACCTGGTTTTAAGTCTAATGGTGGGATAGTTTCAGGTTTGTTAGCTCCTGTTGTTTGAGCGCCTGCAGGCGGTGGTGTTTTTGGCGGGTGAATAACCGGTGACTGAGGCTGAGCTGCCGGAGGTGTTGCTACGCTGGGTTTGGTATCAACACAAAACACAATTTCATAATTTCCTTTGACTATACGGTATTTGCCAGGTTTAAGGTTTGGAATTGTACCTTTGTAATTTTTACCACTTAAATTACTTGTTTTTTCTGTGATTACAATTCTGTCAACTATATCTTTATCATTTCCTAATTTATAAATACTTTGTTCACCGACAAATTCCTGAGGGAAAGCATATTCTTTATTAATTTCCATTATAGGGATAATTCGGAAATCATATTCATCACTATTATTTTTAATTTTATATTGTCCCGGTGGTAGTTCAGCTGGCGCTATAAATTTGCCTTCCTTATTTACACTTACTTTTATGTCTTTACCTTCTTTTTTTACAGGAGTCTCAGTATTATTGGGTTTTATTTCAAATACTGGAAATTCTTTACCAGCAAAAACAGGCTTATCTTTAATAAAGAACGTTCCACCAATTTTGTTAATAAATGGAAATTTGTCAGGCATTTCTGTAGCAACACCGGTTATAGTAGTTTCTTTGCCCTGCAATTGGTTGCGCATATACAGCCAAAGCACAAAACTGTGAACAAAATCAAACTTGAAACTTCCTTGTTTATCGCTTGAGTAGGACAAAAATTTCTCAAATATTTCTTTACTTACAGTTACTGCTCCTGATTTGGGATCGTCTTTGAACGTTACAGTCACTTTTCCACTACTTTCCTTTATTTCGGCTTTATCACCAGCAATTTTAATCCCCTGAGTAATTTCCTTCATAACAGCAGTTTTGTTTTGTTTTCCTTTCAGAACATCCCCAAGTTTATTTGCTTCTGGAGCAGCGTTCTTTATATTCCCAACTTTTAATTCATCTACCTTGCCAGCAACAGGATAATCCACAAAATTTGTAGCTTTTAAACATATATCCAGCATCTCTGCGGCTGTTTTAGGCGCATCACACATTAATAAAGAATAACCCTTAATAATATCCGGTAACATTTTTAAAAAATTACCAAGTTTTTCCAGAGTCAGATTCTTGTTGCCGAAGTATTTAACTATGGCTTCTTTGGAAATACCATCTATTCCCGTTTTGTCCTGCTGCAAAAGGCCATCGGTTAGTAAGCCAAAGCCTTTCAATTTTTGCAAAACAGCAAACTTGGCATCATCATTGCCATTTATTAAATTTACTATTTCAGCTAGCTTCTTTTTAGCTTCCGGTGTGTCTTTTAATTCTAATTTCTGTAACCAATTTTCTTCAGGATTATTTTTAGGTCCAACTGGAGGAGCCGGGACGGCTGGCGGAGCAGTTGGGGCTGGTGGTACAATCAACTGTTTCTGAATAGCCTCAACTAACTCGGCTTCGGTTATATTGTTATCAGGAGTACGGTCCTTCTCTGCTTTATCTGCTTCGTTAAGGTCTAATAATGTTGCAGGGTTACCACTATTTGTCCCAATTTTTTTTATCTCTGTTGCAACAACGGCACTGTTAAATCCTGACTTACTTGTATTATCTTTAAATAATTTAGTAATATCTTTTAATTGCTGAATAGACGCTTTAAAAGAATCTTTATTATTATGTTTCGTTACAAGGTCAATAAGATGTATATATGCTTTTCCATCATGTTTGTTTAAAGCTTCTAATTGTTCTTTTGTGATTTTAACTTCCTTGATATTATTTCGATTTAAGACGGCGTTGATTAAATCTGCAGTTTTTTGAGTATTAGCGGCAAACTGCAGAGTAAAATCGCCAATTTTTATTTCTCCCATACCTCTACCTCTCTTTCACAAGCCAACCTTTACCCGGCTTTTGGCCATGAAAAGGTTGAAATATTCTTTGTTCCATCTAAATTGTGCCCCGTATCAAAATTTTCTAAACATCAAATATATAAAAAAACAGGGGCTTGCACCCCCG